>JBDKJK010000330.1:0-2622 GCA_039796675.1 Chloroflexota bacterium | reverse complement strand
CATCCGTTCTGGATATTGGCTGCGGTTCCGGTATCTTTTGCGAAATGGCTGCCAACCTTGGTGCACAGGTCAGCGGGTTAGATGCATCTGATCATCTTTTAGCCATTGCGCGTGAACGTGTGCCATCTGGCGATTTCCGAACCGGCGAAATGGAAGAATTGCCTTATGCAAACCAGACCTTTGATGTTGTGACAGGTTTTAGCTCGTTTCAATTCGCTGCCAACCCGGTCCATGCATTACAGGAGGCAAGCCGCGCATCTCGAACTGGAAGCGTTGTAATGGCTGTGTTTGGCAAGCCAGAAGAGAATGAATCCACGGCATATATTAAAGCCATGGGGTCATTGTTACCTCCTCCACCCTCTGGCGCCCCCGGACCCTTTGCGCTTTCAGCAGAGGGTGCCTTAGAGGCGCTTGTCGTCAAATCAGGGTTAACTCCTTCAGTTGTAAAAACTGTTGATTGCCCGTGGGATTATCCCGACGAGAAGACGATATTGCGCGGTTTAATGTCGTCGGGCACAGCAATACGCGCAATTCAAGAAAAAGGCGAAGAGGCAGTACGCGACCTCATCTTAAGAGTTGCCACTCCCTTTAAAACAAACTCAGGCAGATATCATCTGACAAATAAATACCAGTATTTGATCGCAACGGCTCCATAGATCTCTTGCAAAAGTTATTTTTGCCACAGAGGTCACAGCTTAAGCCAATCTCAGTTGATAAAACCATCTTGCAGTAGGGTGTAAATTTGTATTTCTATGGCTTAAAATCCCGTTCTGCACGAGAAGCTCTATCAAAGGAGAGATTTTATTTTATGACACCCGCCGAAAAAGATCTTACAACTCTACGCAACCTCAACAAACGTTTCATTCACAATTTTGTCACCAACGACGTTCCGTCGCACGACGCGATCCTGCATCCCTTCTTTAGAACCATCAATACACAGGGCGGTCACATGGAACGTGCAGCCTATTTAGTAGAATGGGCAACCGGCTTCGACCCAGATGTCATCACATATTGGGATATGCGTGATGAGAGAATCACCTTGATCCGGGATGTTGCCCTGGTCAGCGCGGCAAACAAATGGACGCGTGTGCGTGATGGAGTGGAGGCACAAGGTATGACTTGTTATACAGACACCTACATCCGCCATGGAGAAAGTTGGCTGTGTGTTCTGGCGCAGCTTACATCTGTGGCGCTCTCAAACTATCCGGCAGATGATACGATTGTCGTCAAATACCTGCGCGGCATACTTCAGTAACAAGAGTAACGACCTCCACATTGAAACACATAAAACGAACTCACCCCGAAATCAATGTTTCGCGGGTGAGTTCGTTTTTAAGAAAAAGTAGGGTGCGGCTTTTTTTAATTCTTTCCGTGCTCGTCCGCGCGCTACATTAAATTTGGGGTTAACGATGTTCTATAACACTTATAATGGAATCGTAAAGAAAAACGAACTGCCATGCTCGGCTTTGCTTTCGAACCAGGTCTCACCATCGTGCAAGTCGATGATATGCTCGGTGATCTTCAAGCCAAGTCCCATGCCAAGGCGCGGGTCCTCTTTATCTTCAAGGATGGTCTCGAATGCTTCAAAAACCTTTTCTTGGTCGTCATCCGCAATGCCGATGCCTGTATCACGTACTTCAAACAAAACTCTGTCGGCTTCACGCTCCACGCGGATGGTGACGATGCCTTTGTCGGTAAACTTTATGGCATTGTGAATGTAATTCAGCAAGGCTTGAGAGAGTCGTGTCGGGTCGCCTTCAATGGATGGCAGGTTCTCGGGGATATCCTCTTCGATCTCAATACCGCCTTTGTGCTCGGCAAGCTGATCTGCCATCATCAAGACCCCTTCCAGCAGAGCGTGAATATCCACCTCTTGCAAGTCTAACTCCATGCGGTTTGTCACCGTCTCGGCATAATCTTGAAAATCATTTACCTGCACCACCAAGGGCATAAGCGCCGCCTTGATATGCTCGATCGGCGAATCAGGGATATTGATGTAATCTTCCAATTCGTCAATGCGATACAGATCATTCACCTTTGCGTTCACTTCAGCCAGCCCTTTGCGCAAATGGCCAGACATTTTATATAAAAATTCATTTTGCAGTTCGCTCATCGTATCCTATCCTTTATAGATGATTTTGTCGGTGCTCAAAGTGAACAGACCCTTGCATTACTCCTGAAAACCCGCGCGATATAGTTCGTAATATCCGCTTTTTCTTTCCAATAGTTCGGCATGCCTGCCTTGCTCGGTGATCCGTCCGCCGTCGATCACAACGATTTTATCCGAATTAATGATCGTCGACAGGCGATGTGCGATCACAAAGGATGTACGTCCCTTTAGCAAAGTTGCCAGTGCTGATTGAATGATATGTTCGGTCTGCGTATCCACAGAGGAAGTCGCTTCATCGAGAATAAGAATGCGCGGATTTGCCAGCAAGGCACGCGCAAACGAAATCAACTGACGCTGCCCCACACTCAAGGTCGCACCGCCTTCTTCCACAGCAGTTTCGTATCCATTCTTCAAGTTGGAAATAAAATCATGCGCGCCCACAGCTTTTGCAGCAGCGATCACTTCGTCATCCTTGGCATCTAACCGCCCGAATAAAATATATTCTTTCACCG
>JBDKJK010000329.1:0-6738 GCA_039796675.1 Chloroflexota bacterium | reverse complement strand
CAACGACATCTTATTTCTCCTTGGCTAGAAATGCGCGGATCGATTCGACAACGAACTTGTGGTCTTCTTCTTGCGGCAAGCCAGAGACGGTAACCGTCCCGACCATGCCAGTGTCTTTGATGATGATGGGGAAGCAGCCGCCATGCGCGGCGAACTCACTTTCAGAGATGAGATATGACTGCTCGATAGTCTTGCCCTTGTGTTTGAGCAATTGCCCCATGTAGAACGAACTATGACCGAAGCGATACACCAACCGTACCTTGCGTTTGACCCACTCGTCATTGTCTGCGGCGGTGCCGGGCATGCTGTAATGGAAAAGTTGCTGTTGTCCGCGGGTGATGTCGATAGTGACAGGGAGGTTTTCACGCATGGCGCGTTCCACCATCTGAGAGCCAAGTTGCCAGGGGGTGGATTCGTTGAAGTGGGTGAACTGAAGTTCTTGTTCTTGTTCGAGTAAAGTCCTCAGAAGCTTTTCCATTTCATATCCTTTTTAGGTCTATATTCCAAGAAATTACAAAGCAAACCCAAACGACAACTTAATTCGCTTGTTTGTTTCGATATTTTATTGTTTATATAATTGTGCGGGTTGTAAAGGGCTCAGGCAAACCTGCCTGAGCCCCATTTTTGTCTAGGCGCTCTTGGACTTGTTATACACATCAAAAAACACAGCAAGCAGGAGTACGAAACCCTTGATCGCCTGCTGCCAGTCGATGCCCACACCCAACAACGACATGCCATTGTTCATCACGCCCACGAGGAAGGCTCCCACTACCGCACCAATCACTTTACCGATACCGCCGCTTGCAGAAGCGCCGCCGATAAAACAGGCTGCGATCACATCCAATTCAAAGCCTTCGCCAGCATTTGGGGTGGAACTATTCAGACGCGAGGCAACCACCATGCCAGCGAGTGCAGCCAAAGCCCCCATGTTCACAAAGGTGAAGAACAACAGTCGCTGCGTATTAACACCTGAAAGGCGAGCCGCTTTTTCATTGCCTCCAAGCGCATAGATACGGCGCCCAATTACGGTTTGGTTGGTCAAGAAGGCGTAAATGGCAACCAATGGGAACATGATCACAAGCAGATTAGGGATACCTTTGTAGGATGCCATAAGGTAACAAAAACCCATTACTGCAAAAGTGATCAAGACTTGTTTGGCGATAAAGAAGGAAAGTGGCGGAACTTCGAAACCATACTTAGTCTGATTACGTCTTGTGCGTAGATCAGCAAATATTAAGAAAATAGAAACTACAGCACCAATAATAATGGTTGTAAGATGAAAACCTTCGTAGTTAAAGAAATCTGGAATGAAACCACCGCTAATGTTTCGGAAGCCTTCGGGGAAGGGACCAATCGACTCGCCGCGTACCATGACCAATGTCAGACCACGGAAAATCAACATGCCTGCCAGAGTGACGATAAATGAGGGAATTTTGAGATACGCCACCCAATATCCCTGCCAAGCGCCGATCAAACCGCCAACGCCGATACAAATTGCAATCACGAGTACCCAGTTCCAGCCCCACTTTACGATCATGACACCCGCAATGGCGCCCACAAACGCTGCAACCGAACCGACGGAAAGGTCGATCCAGCCAGAAACGATGATCAACAGCATACCCAGTGCCATGATAATCACGTAGCTGTTCTGTAATACCAGGTTTGTAATATTGATCGGTTTTAACAAAATACCATCGGTCATGAAATAAAAGAAGATCATGATCACGATCAACGCAATCAACATACCATACTCGCGGATGTTGTTCCTAAAAAGGGTCGAAAGAGTTTTCATTGTGCAACAACCTCTTGGTCAAACATGATGTGTTTCATTACGATCTCTTGTGATGCTTCTTTGGCGGGCATTTCACCGACGATCTTACCGTCACGCATCACATAGATACGGTCACAAACCCCCAGGATTTCAGGCAGTTCTGAAGATATCAATATAATCGCCTTGCCTTCACTGGCAAGTTGATTGATGATGGTATAGATTTCGTACTTTGCACCAACATCGATCCCGCGGGTGGGCTCATCCAGGATGAGGATCTCCGGATTGGCAAACAGCCATTTGCTAAGCACCACTTTTTGCTGGTTGCCGCCTGAAAGGTTCACAGCGAGTTGTAAAATACTTGAACACTTAATGTTCAATTTGTCTCGATACTCACGTGTAACGGTCAGTTCTTTTGGTTCATCGATGATCCCTCGGTCAGCAACGCCTTCGAGGTTTGCCAGGGTAATGTTGTCTTTGATCTCTTCGATCAGAACCAACCCATATGATTTTCGATCTTCTGTAGCATAGGCAATTCCATTTGCGATCGCCTTATCGATTGTGCTAACGTCGATTTCTTTTCCGTTTTTGAATACCTTGCCGCTGATGCGCGTTCCATAGGCACGCCCAAAGATACTCATGGCAAGTTCCGTCCGCCCGGCGCCCATTAAGCCTGAGATGCCAACGACTTCTCCGCGATGGACTTTGATATTGACATTATTACTAACTTTGCGGTGTTCGTGTTGCGGATGAAATACATTCCAATCTTTTACTTCAAAGACCACTTCACCGATCTTTGATTCACGCGGCGGGAAGCGATGGGTGAGGTCGCGTCCTACCATTCCACGGATGATGCGGTCTTCAGTTATCGTGTCTTTGTGGCAGTCTAGCGTCTCAATCGTAGCACCATCACGCAGAATTGTGATGGCATCGGCTACTTTGGAAACTTCACTAAGTTTGTGCGAGATCAAAATGGATGCAATCCCATTTTCCTTGAGTTGAAGCAACAATTCAAGCAGCTTTTCGCTGTCATTTTCATTTAAAGAGGCTGTGGGTTCATCCAAAATCAATAGTTTTACTTTTTTTGCCAATGCCTTGGCGATTTCAACCAACTGTTGTTTACCCACTCCAATATCAGTGATCAAAGTGTCTGGTGATTCGTGTAACCCCACTTTATTCAAAAATTCTTTGGTTCTTAGAACTGTTTCATTCCAATCAATAATTCCAAATTTTTCACGTTCATTGCCGAGGAATAAGTTTTCAGCAATGGATAAATAAGGGATCAATGCAAGTTCTTGGTGAATAATAACCAGACCGACTTCTTCTGACTGACTGATATCCTGGAACCGGCATTCTTCTCCTTCGAAAAAGATCTGCCCATCATACGAGCCGTGTGGATATACACCACTGAGAACCTTCATCAGCGTGGATTTTCCGGCTCCATTTTCCCCAACCAAGGCATGAATTTCACCTCGTTCTACACTAAAACTTACATTATCCAGCGCCTTTACGCCGGGAAATGTCTTTGTAATGTTTCGCATTTCGAGGATAACTTCAGACATGTGACCTGTCCTTAATGGTTTTTCCTGCTATTTTACTGCGTAAAGAAATTGGTGTGTGAGGCATTTCTGCCCCACACACCAATTAGAAAAGACTTACTTCAGATCTTCGGGCTTGATGTAGCCGCTCTCGATGAGCAGTTTTTCGTAGTTAGTGAGATCTACACTGTAGGGGGTCAGGAGGTAGGAAGGAACAACCTTGACGCCGTTGTTGTAAGTTTCGGTGTCGTTGATATCAACGGTCTCGCCCTTGAGAGCCTGGTCCACCATCTTGGCGGTCTGGGCAGCGAGTTCGCGGGTATCTTTGAACACGGTGTAGGTCTGTTCACCGGCGATCATCGCCTTGACAGAAGCAACTTCCGCATCCTGACCGGTGATGACGGGCCAGGGCTGGTCGGCGGTGCCGTAACCAACGCCGCGCAGGGCAGCGATGATACCGCGGCTAAGACCATCGTACGGGGAGAGCACTGCATCGACGCGCTTGTCGGTGTAGTTGGCGCTCAAGAGGTTCTCCATGCGAGACTGAGCCACAGCGCCGTCCCAGCGGAGGGTACCAACGACATCCATGCCGGTCTGACCAGACTGAACGACGAGCTTGCCTTCGTCGATGTAGGGCTGGAGGACAGACATCGCGCCATCATAGAAGTAGAAGGCGTTGGTGTCGTCGGGGGAGCCGCCGAACAGTTCAACGTTGAAAGGACCAGCCTGGTTTTCGAGATCAAGACCTTCGATGATCTGGGAACCCTGAATGACACCCACGCCAAAGTTATCGAACGTGGCATAGTAGTCAACATTTTCGGTGTTGGAGATCAAGCGGTCGTAAGCGATCACGAGAACGCCGGCTTCCTTCGCCTTGCCGAGCACATCAGAAAGGGTTGAACCGTCGATCGCGGCGATCACGAGTACATCGGCACCCTTGGTGACCATGTTTTCGATCTGAGCGATCTGGTTCGGGATGTCGTTGTCTGCGAACTGGAGGTCGGTCGCGTAGCCAAGCTCTTCGAAGGACTTGACCATGCTTTCACCGTCAGAGATCCAGCGGGTGGAGGTCTTGGTGGGCATGGAGATGCCAACGAGTTTTTGTTCTTCGCCGCCTGCATCGCCGCCAGAAGCGGGCGCGCAGCCTGCCAGCACGAGGCTGAGCAAGACGAGAACTGCTAACAGATTGTACAGCAATTTCTTAGACATTTTCTTCTCCTTGTATGGAATTTGTTTTATGGCGTAAACGGATCAAAGGTGACAGGTATCTTAGGTGGTTCAGCATGATACTTGCCTGTCTGGAAAATATGCATCAAACGCCAAAGCTGATGCTTATTTTCCTTTATGCTCAGATAGTAGATTTGCCGTGCTTTCGCGAACGATCAGGTTGGGTTGAATAAATCGTGATTGAGGCGGCTCAACAGCCTCACGTTTTTCCTGTCGTGATTGAACCATTTCAACGATATTCTGAATGGCATATTCGCCGAGTAGCTGCGGGTTTTGCGATACAGTGGTGAGGGAGGGATAAAAATAAGCGGACTCAGCGATTCCATCAAAGCCGACAACTGCGAGCTGTTCTGGAATTTTGATCTCCTGCCGATGGGCTTCTCTCAAAACGCTTAATGCCATCTGGTCATTGGCGACGAAGACTGCATCGAGGTAGGGAAATGCTTTTAGCAATTTGCTGAAAGCTTGTTCGCCGCTTGCAGGTGACCAGTTTCCTTCGGTAGACCGATATTCGGATGCGTCCATTCCTGCTTTTATGAGGGCGTCGCTCCAACCACGTTTGCGTTCTTTGGCTTCCCACCAATCGAGTGGGCCCGAAATATGACCGATTCGTTGGCAGCCGCATTTAAGAAGATGCTCGGTTGCCATAACTGCGCCTTGATAATTGTCGGTGGAAACGCTAGGGACGCCGGTTCGAGGCTCCATGGTTAGAAACAGGACTGGTACGGGAATGGAGGCGAGGCGGTCGCTTAGCCAGATGTGATTGTGACCGATCTCTGGCACTGCCCATAGAATTCCATCTACCTGGCGAGATAGCAGAGAGTCTAACACTTCATCAACTCGGTCGCCACTCAGGCTGTCTATTTCTTTCATAAGCAGCGTGTAGCCAAGCTGGTCTGCCATATCTGCAATTCCGTTCAGGGTACGTGATGGACCAATAAATTTCAGCCCGTAGGTCACGACCCCTAATGTGTAGCTCCGTTGTTGGATAAGGCTGCGGGCGAGGGTGCTGGGGCGGTAGCCCATTTCTTCTACAACGGTTTCGACGCGCTTTCGGGTTTCTTCTGAAACGTAGGAAATATTGTTCATGACACGCGAAACGGTCTGAGTTGATACGCCTGCTGCGTGTGCAACATCCCGAATGGTGACTCGTTTCTTAGGGTGGGTTAGTGTCATGAATGGCTTGGTTTGATCATGTTATCGATAACATGTTATCGATAACATGATAGCAAAAGAGAATATGGAAGTCAAGAGGGAGTTTTCTGGTTAAGATGAGTTATCAAGAATTTTGTGACAATTTGCGGCGCGGCTTGGTGTAACCCGGAAAATAAAATCACCCCGAAATAGATGTTTCGAGGGTGATTTTATTTTATTTGTTGAAGTGAAGGGTTTATTTATTCACTAGGAAGATCGACACAATTACCCGAATTTAACTGAATTGAGTGATTCGAATTTGCCACGAGTGCGCACATTTGTGTTGCATTCGGTGGGCGGTTGGCGATGGTGTATTGTGTAAAGGGAGGGTTGCCATATGAGCCCCAGGTCAACTTCCATGGACCAGACCCAGGAGAGCCCGCTTGCTCTGGGGGGACGGTGTTGAAGAATATATGAACATGCATGGAATCGTCAAAATTATGAACTTCATAATCTACTGCATAAAGAGCACCTTCGGCTCTGATCGCAGTGATGACAACATATGGAGTTGAAGGAGTTGGTGTTGCAGGTATGGGTGTTTCCGTTGGTACTTCGGTAGCAGCGGGAAGCACCAATGCAGGCTGAGTATCTGTGGCTGCAACTTGAACGATTTGAGTTGGGTCAGGGCTGAGGTTGCCAAAAAGCCGGCTTGCTGCGTAAATTCCTATAACGGCAAAACAAAGCACACCAACTACTAATGCCCCAACAATTACCAATCCTAATTTTGATTTTGGTTTTTCTGCGGGCGGCGCAACTGGAGATGCATACATGGAACTCGGTTTTGAGCTTTCGACCATGGTCCCTTTTGCGGCTGGCATAGGTGCGTTTTCTACATACGTTCCTGCATAGGGTTTTTCGATAGTTGTGCCACGAGCTTGTTGCATCAAAGTTGCATCTTCCATCATGGTAGCCATGGGGGATGATGAACCAGTTGAGAGCGCATTTCTCAAAGCGGCAGCCATTTGTGCTGCGGTTTGAAAACGGTTGTTGGGGTCTTTTGCAAGTGCTTTG
>JBDKJK010000328.1:0-3250 GCA_039796675.1 Chloroflexota bacterium | reverse complement strand
CCGCCGATGAATCCGCCGCCCGCTGAGCCGAAGCCAAAAACCGCCGCGCCAAAGACAGCTTGTGTGGTGGCGCTCAACCCGGGAGGTGCATTCTCATTGATATAAGAAACACCTTCCACCCAAAGAGCGGCAAAGGTAAAACCGTTGATCAATTGAAACCAAAGAATGCCCGAGGTGGTTTGAAAAATGGCATAAAAAAATAAGCGGATGGTGACTGCGCACATGGAAAGGATTAATAATCCATGTGGCTTAAGTTTGCTTAGCAGATGGTTGCCAAAGAATAGAACTGGTAACTCAGAAATGGTAGCAATCGCAAGTGCAACCCCAAGCAAAGAGCCGCCAATGCCCAACTCTGCCAGGTAGGGACCCAAATACACATTGATCGCCATCAAGCCCATGCCCGAAACAAAAGTAGTGACCAAAAAGAGCACCATGCGCCGGTTCGAGAAGAGTTCACGCAGTCCGCTTTTAAGCGAGACTGTCTGTTGCACATGGTTGTATTTGAATTGCTGGCTGACCAAAAAACCAATGAACATGATCGCCGCATACGACCAAAATGCCCAATTCAACCCGAAACGCTCAATGACAATGCCCGCAATGGGAGCAATGAAACCCCAGCCGATGGTTCCGCCCGCGCGGATGCGACCATACATGTTTTGCTGGTCGCCGAGCATGGTCATGGTGGCAGAGTCCGCAAAGGAATTGACAGGTGCGATCATGAAAGAATAGAGCGAGACGATCACAAACACGGCGCTGATCGTTTTAAGCAGGGGATAGGTCAGCACCAAGCCGATGGACACGAGTAGGGCGATGCTCATCACCAGCCGATGACGACGCGATACGTCCGCGAGACCTGTCCAAAACGGTGCGCCGACCAGTGAGATCAAGGGCGAGATCGCCGAGAGAAGCCCGATCTGTGTGCCGGTAAAGCCCAGGCTTTGATAATACAAAACAACATAAGGGAAGAAACAGGCATTCGCCCCAAAATACAAAAGATAGAACAGAAAGGGATGTACTTTTTTCATGATGAGAGTCATTATACAAGCAAAAAGAGTCGGGCAATTTGCCCGACTCTTTTTGCTTGTATCTATTACTTGCCTATGAAGTAGGAGAGACCCAACCGTTTTCGATTATTACTTTTCGAAAAGGGCGACCCTTTCTTCACGATTGGCTTTAGGTTATACCCTGACGGGTCGCCCCTACGCCAAAATTATATTAATCCAGCAGGTCTGCCGGAATGTTGCCGCCGTTGGCAGCGATCTGGCGCAGCACTTCTTTGTGCAGCCAGACGTTCAAACGAGCGGAATCACCCTTTACATCGGCTGGGGCATTCAATTCCTCTGCGAGTTCGGCGCGGGCTTCGCGGCTGCTGTCGAGGTCGAGCAGTTTGAGAAGGTCAACAATGGAAACCTTCCAGTTGAGGTCCTTGCCTGCGGCTTTGGCTTCGAGCTGGGCAACCACATCCACCACGTCAATGGCTTTCGGGGCTGGGGCAGCTTTCTCACCAAGAGAATGTTCCTTCGAGGCGGCTTCACGCATACCCGAGCCAGAGGCGACTGCAGATTTCGGCGCGACTTTGGGCGCAGCCTTCACTTCTGCAGATGCAGCAGCAGGAGCTGCCGGTTTGGCTTCTTCCTTCTTTTTGAGACCAAGTTTTTCGAGAATATTACTGAAGAGACCCATGTCAATAATCCTTTTCTTATGAATGATATACAAATGCCGCGCATTTGTTACAGCATATTATAACGACTTATTTTTGCAAAGCGTTAATGAAATATAAAAATTTTAAGCTTATATTTGGTTGCAAAGGAAACCCAAATGAAAATGAGGAAGCGCAATCTGTAGGCTTGAATATTATATAATCCGTGCATGGAAAATCAAAAACAATCTTTATGGACGCGTGACTCATCTATTTTGCTGGGCGGATTTTTTGTGACCATCTTTTTGATCGTTTATATCTGGTGGCCCCTGGCAGAAGAATATCTGGCATATGTCGATTGGAACGGACCCTGGTGGTTATACATGGACTGGTTGTTGCTGGGTATCTTCCTGTTTATGTCTATTACCATCGTGGCACGGGCAAACCTCAAGACCGACATCCTCATCGTCTTTGTAGGCATATGCGGCGGGCTCGCCATTGAAAGCTGGGGCACACAAACCAACCTCTGGCATTACTACACCGCAGAACGCCCGCCGCTGTGGATCATCCCTGCCTGGCCCATTGCCAGCCTTTCCATTGACCGCATCACCCGCGCAATAGATTGGATCATCAAACGGATTGAGGATCGCGGAGGCGAATCCATTCATCGTTCATCATTCATCATTCTGTATTGGATCACCTTCGCCTCTTTCTTAACCCTGATGCTGGTCTTTGTTTCTCCAACATTTGACAAATCCTATACCTGGCTCTCACTTGCCTTGTGCATCCTGCTCATCATCACACCCACCAATCATCGCTTTGCCCTGCTGACCTTTATTGCCGGGGTGGGCTTGGGCTACTTCCTCGAGCTGTGGGGCACCACCCGTCAGTGTTGGACGTATTACACCTTCGAGACTCCGCCGCTGTTCGCAGTTTTAGCGCATGGCATGGCGGCGGTCGCTTTTTGGCGGGCGGGCTTGTTGGTGAAGATGGTAGGGGAGAAGGTTTTTGTGAGGAGTGAGAGAGGAGTGATGAGTAACGAGTGATGAGTAGTAATCTGTTGAATATCCGTGAGGCAACGCCTCACGGATATTTTCAATCCCGAAGGGATGGCAGGATTATAGAAAGTGATGGGGGAATTGGATAACCCCGAAGGGGTGTTATAAAGGCTTGGGGGTAGGGAAAATTTCCAGAAAACAGAATCAGGCGCGGGCGGGGCAGGAGGCGAATATGACAAAAAATATCTTGACAGGCAGGCGAATCCTCCTATAATGTGACCAGGTAGTCATATGACCGAATGGTCACATTTGAGCGTTAGGAGAAACGAATGAACAAAACCGTGATTGTTACTGGAGCAAATTCGGGCATTGGCAAGGCTGCCTCTATTCAACTTGCACAACAAGGTGCCCTGGTTGTCATGTTATGTCGAAATAAGGAACGAGGCGAACGTGCTTTGCAAGATGTGAAAGCCGCTGCCCAAAGTGAAAACGTCGAGTTGATCCTGGTGGATATGGCGTCTCAGGCGTCGGTCCGTAAGGCAGTGAATGAATTTCTGAGTCGCCACACCAAACTGGATGCCCTCATCCATAACGCCGCCAATTTCGACCATAC
>JBDKJK010000327.1:0-4044 GCA_039796675.1 Chloroflexota bacterium | reverse complement strand
GTTCCTTGATGCGAGCATCGCGGGTGAGCAAGCCCTTCTTGCGCAGAGCGGAGGTCCAATCTGCGTTCATGATCTGCAGGGCGCGAGCCACACCGAGGCGCACCGCTTCGGTTTGCCCAGCCACACCGCCACCGTTGACCAGAACGGTCACATCGTACTTGGCGGCTGCCTCACCCACCGCACCAAAAGGGCGCATAATGTCTGCCACATCGCCAAATCGGCTAAAGAAGACAGCGCCTTCCTTTTCATTGACGGTGAACTTGCCGCTACCAGCGGCTAGGCGCACACGGGCGGTGCTTTCTTTGCGGCGTCCGATACCTTCAAAATATTGAGCCATATTTTCTTTCCTTCTTTATTCCAAAGCCTTGAGTTTCTGAGCGCCATGGGGGTGTTCAGCGCCACCATACACCTTCAAACGCTTGAGAACGGCACGTCCCATGCGGTTGTGCGGCAACATGCCCCACACAGCATCGCGCAGTGCGCGGTCTGGGTATTGGGCAAGCTGGTCGCGCAAAGAAATGCTTTTCAACCCGCCGGGGTAACCGGAGTGATGATAGTAAGTCTTGGAAGTGAGGCGAGACTCCGTCTTGGTGCCGGTCACGGTCACGTTCTGCGCATTGATCACCACTACAAAATCACCCATCTCCACGCCAGGCGTAAAGGTCGGTTTGTGCTTTCCAAGCAAAATGTGTGCAATGCGCGTGGCAAGGCGCCCAAGGTTCTTGCCTTTGGCATCCACAATCAGCCATTCGCGCTGAATTTCAGCGGCTTTCGGATAGTATGTCTTCTGTTGCACTTTCGTCTCTCCGTTTCTTATTTATCTTTTCAGTGATCCATATTCAACATTTGTCAAACTCAAGCCATGTGCAGGAGCCAGCCCCGCAGGAAGGTTCCCCACTCCCTTTTTCAAGGCAAGGCGGATATCTTCGAGCGAACATCTTCCCTGTGCGACAGCCGTTTGAACAAATACCAGCCTGCGCACCATTCGATACAGGAACGCATCTGCCCGAACTTCAAACTGCCACTCACCATTTGGCTTTCGTCTCCACTCAGCCTTTGTCACCGTACGGGTCGTCGTCCCCTTTTCAGAGGTCGCCGATCCAAAGGCGGCAAAATCATGTGTGCCGAGAAAGAGTTCAGCCGACTGGTTGAGCGTGCCACTTTCTGGTTTCGGCCACAAGCGCCAAGCAAACCTTTCTCGTAACGGGTCACGAATGGGTTCACAGAACAACCTGTAGCGATACGAGCGAGCAAGCGCATCGAACCGGGGGTGAAACTCCGCATGGACAGACCTTATCTTTCTAACAGCAAGGTCCGCAGGGAGTTTCGCATTGATCGCCTGCAACAATCGTTCTGCCGGGTGCGACCATTCGCTAAAATCGAATGCCGCCACCTGCCCTGCTGCATGGACGCCAGTGTCTGTCCGCCCCGCCATGAGGACGGAGTTTCCGGTCCAGCCGATCTGATGAAGGGCATTTTCGAGCTCACCCTGCACTGTTCGGGAGTTCGCCTGCCGCTGGCTGCCGGTAAACCCAGCGCCGTCGTAGGCAAGGATCACTTGGTAACGTGCCATTTACACTAACCAGTGACCAGTGTTCAGTCGCCAGTGACTTGGTCACCGATTACTGGATACTGATTACTGTTCTTACTCTTCCACAAGTTCGAGGACAACCATCTCAGCAGCATCGCCGAGTCGGGGTCCGAGTTTGGTCACGCGGGTGTAACCACCATTGCGTGAAGCAAAGCGCGGGGCGATCTCGTCAAACAGGCGCTTGATGATCTGGTTATCGCCAAGTTTGGAGATGGCGATGCGGCGGGCATGGACTTTCTGGTCCGCGCTGGCATCGGCGCTGTTCTTGGCAAGGGTGATAAGGCGTTCGGCATCGCCACGAATGGCGGCGGCTTTTGCCTTGGTGGTCTGAATACGCTCGTGCGTAAAGAATTGTTTGATCAGGTTGCGGCGCAGAGCGATACGTGAGCTCTTTGTGCGTCCTAATCGATAACCTGCTACTGAATGTCGCATTTCTTAGTTCTCCGAAGGTTGGTCTTTCAAAAAGCCTTTTTCGCGCATCTTGTCGCGAAGTTCATCGAGGCTCTTCTCACCGAAATTGCGGATGGACATCACTGCGGACTCGCCCTTTTCGAGGAGTTCGAGCACATCCCCCACCGTGGTGATACCGGTGCGCTTCAGGGAGTTGAAAACGCGCACTGAGAGGTCGAGGGCTTCTACTGGCGTTTCTGCCAGTTCACTGCTCAGGCGGCTGCCAGAGGTTTCGCGCTCGATCGCCACCGTAAGCATCTCTTCATTTACACCTGCAATATAGCGCAAGTGGTCAATGAGAATGCGAGCGGAGGAACTCAAGGCACGTTCCGGGGTCACGGTGCCGTCTGTCCAGATTTCCAAAATCAATTTATCGTAATTCGTGCTCTGCCCAACGCGCGCAGATGCCACTTCCCAATTGACACGTTTGACCGGGCTGAAGATCGCATCCACCGGCAATTCGCCGATGGGTGTATGCCCAGAGCGGTCATTGGCGGGTGAATATCCACGTCCGCGTTCAACAACAAACTCGACATCGAGCTTGGTCTTGGGGTTATCCACTGTGAAGAGATAGGTGTCAGGGTTGACGATCTCGATCTCGGCGGGAGTAATAACATCCGCCGCAGTGACCGTCCCCTCGCCGCGCACTTCAAGGTGCATGCGGGCGCTATCTACACCGTCCATTTTGATGCGGATCTGTTTGATCTGCAGCATCACCTGAATGACGTCTTCACGCACGCCGGGGATGTCACTGAATTCATGCAAGACATCCGCGAAACGCACCGATGTGATCGCTGTGCCTTCCAAAGAGGAAAGCAGGATGCGCCTGAGCGCGTTCCCAAGCGTTACACCGTAGCCGCCTTCCAGCGGACCGATAACAAATTTGCCATAGTTTCGAGCTTCGGCTTCGCGCTCGATCTTGGGCATAACCATGTTCGAAATGATACCCGTCACGGTTCACCTTTCCCTTTTGATCAGGCTCCGGGTCAGGGACCAGTTCAAGGTCCAGACCCGAAGCGTGCGAACGATTAGCGTCGGGAATAGTATTCGACGATCAATTGTTCGTCGAGACTTCCGTCAATTTCAGCACGTTCCGGCATACGAGCCACGGAACCACTCATGGACTTCAGATCACGGCTGAGCCAGGTAGGAGAATTGCGCTTTTCTGCAAAAGCACCCAATTCTTTGAAGTAGGTCAGCTTGCTGGAACCTTCGCGCACAGCGATGGTATCGCCATCGGAAAGAAGCATCGATGGGACGTCCGTGCGGCGTCCGTTCACAGTGAAGTGCCCATGGGTTACCAACACGCGGGCTTGCGCGCGGCTGGAAGCAAACCCCAGGCGGAAGACAACGTTATCGAGGCGAGACTCAAGGATCTGAAGCAGGTTCAAACCAGTGAGACCGCGGCGAGTGATCGCTGTATCATAATAGCGGCGGAATTGGCGTTCGAGCACGCCGTAAATTCGGCGAGCCTTCTGCTTCGCACGCAACTGGCGGGCAAAGTCGGAGGCGCGGCCGGTGGAACCGGGGTTGCCGCGTCCAGCGGTTTTGCCATGCTGACCAGGCGCAAAGCTGCGGCGGTCAAACGCGCATTTGGGAGTAAAACAACGCTCACCCTTGAGGTAGAGTTTCTCTCCCTCGCGGCGGCAAAGTTTACAAACCGGACTTAATGTTTTAGCCATAAATTAAAAACCTCACTTACACGCGTCTTCGTTTCGGCGGGCGGCAGCCGTTGTGCGGCACCGGGGTAATATCCGCGATCAACAACACCTTCAAGCCCATTGCCTGAACAGCGCGAATTGCGTTTTCGCGGCCAGGGCCGGGGCCTTTAACGTACAACTCCACTTCCTGCAAACCTTGTTGCTGCGCAGACTTGATCGCCTGTTCGGCAGCAAGACGTGCTGCAAAAGGAGTGCTTTTGCGGGAGCCCTTAAAGCCAGCAGAGCCAGCGGAGCCCCAGGAAATGGTGTTGCCTTCAGTGTCGGTAACGGTAACAATTGTAT
>JBDKJK010000326.1:0-3375 GCA_039796675.1 Chloroflexota bacterium | reverse complement strand
CGTCGTTTGGCTTGGGTATCAATGAAAGCGTTAGCATGCTTGATCTTGCGAGCGCGTATGGTGTCTTTGGGACTCAAGGTGTGAAGTTCGGGCAATATGTGAATGGTGAGTTCAAGCCTGCCACAGTGTTGCGCGTCGAGGGCGTGGACCGCGGTGTGATGCTCGACTGGTCAGTGCCTGAAGCGCAAACGGTGGTGACTCCCGCGATGGCATATCTGATGACGAATGTGCTAAGCGACGAACCTGCGCGTTGGGATACCTGGGGCAGGCAAAATGTGTTGGAGATCGGCAGACCCGCGGGCGTGAAGCCGGGTCAGACTGCGGATGGAAAAGATGCGTGGGTGGTCGGGTATACGCCCTACATTTCTGTGGCTGTCTGGTCGGGCGCGCGCGGTGACACGGATATCATTACGCCGCGCTACCCAGCCTCTTTATGGAACGCGTTGATGCAAACAGCATCGGCGGACAAACCCAATGACGGCTGGTCTGCGCCGCAGGGCATTACGCCGATAACAGTTTGTGACCCATCGGGCATGCTGCCAACAAGGGAGTGCCCGAATTTGGTGACGGAAATATTTTTGAACGGTAGTGAACCAACCCAGGCGGATACTCTTTTCCGCGAATATTCTATTAATCGTGAGACCGGTCTGCTTGCCACAGTCTTTACCCCGCCTGAATTGGTGGATACGCGCGTGTATATGATCTTCCCCGATGAAGCACGTGAATGGGCGTTGAGCGAAGGCTTGTCCATTCCGCCAACATCTTATGATGCCATTCAAGCGCCGCCGATCAACCCGAATGCCAATATCACCGCCCCGCAACTATTCGCCGATGTGGATGGCAAGGTGCTCATCCTTGGCGCGGCAACGGGCGATGAATTTATGTATTACCGTGTGCAAGTGGGGAAGGGGTTGAATCCGCAGGAGTGGATCCAATTGGGCGAGGACAATTACACCCGCGTGGATGGCGGTCTGCTCGCCGAATGGGATACGACCGGACTGAGCGGCTTGTATGCCGTGCAGTTGATCGTTGTGCAAACCGATCAGGTGGTGGATACGGCGGTCATTCAGGTGACGGTGAAGTAGCCTCGAAGAGGTTTATATCTCTGTTTATCCAATTCAGGAAAAAACATAATTCCTCCGAATTTAATATGGGACGCTGACGAGCGCAGATGGACGCGGAAAAGACTTTTAAAAAATCCGCGTATTCAGCGTTCATCTGCGTCCTATTTGTTCTTAAAAATAAACTCACCCGCGAAACCTTAATTTCGGGGTGAGTTTTGGCTCATTACTTATTACTCATTACTTTTTCTTTTTCGCTTTTGCCTTCACAACCTTTTTGGCAACTGCTTTCTTCACAGCCTTCTTTACGGTCTTCTTCGCCGCAGGTTTTGCCGCCTTGCTCTTTACGGATTTCGTATTACTCTTCACGGACTTCTTCTCAACCGGCAACTTCTCCAACTCGCTGACCAATTTCTCCAGCACATTGAAACCGCCCTGCCAGAACTTCGCATCGCGGATGTTGATGCCCGCTTCACTGAGGATTTTCTCCGGCGCTTCCGAGCCGCCCGCCGAGAGGATCTTGAGATACTTCGGCTTGAATGATTCGCCTTCCGCTTTAAATTGCTGATACAACGCATAGACCAGCAATTGACCGAAGGCATATGCATAGACATAGAAGGGAGTCTGGTAAATGTGAGGAATGCCGACCCATTCCCATTTGAACTCATCGCTCAACTCAAGCGAGTCACCGAATTGTTCTTTGAGGTTATCAAGATAGGCATTGGCGAGGTCATCCACTGAGGCGTTCTTTTGGGTCAATTCATGTGCGGTCTTCTCGAACAAAGCGAAATACGATTGGCGCATGATCGTGGCGTAGGCATCATCCATTTGTTTGAAGAGGATGTCACGGCGCACAGACTCATCTTTTTCTTCTGTCAGCAATTTGTCGATCAGGACCATCTCTGCAAACGTCGAGGCAGTCTCTGCCAGAGGCAATGACGAGTGGAAGGTGTAGGTGCTGTGATGCTCTGCCAACATGGCATGAATGGCATGACCAAGTTCATGAGCCAGCGTGGCAACTTCACGGCTATTGCCTAGGTAGTTCACCAAGACATACGGGGTCTCTTCGGGTAAAAAGCCCCAGCAGAACGCGCCGCCACGTTTGCCCTTGCGAACTTCGCTGTCGATGCGATTCTGATCGAAGACGCGCTTGGCAAGCTCGGCTACTTTGGGTGAAAAGCCTTGGAACGCATCCAAGACCATGTTGACGGCGGTGTCCCACTCGTAGGTTTTCTTCGAAGCCGCCAGCGGCGCATAAATATCGTAGCGGCGGATCTTTTTCATGCCGAGGTGCTTGGCTTTCATCTTGAAGTAACGCTGGAAGATGCCCACATTCTTGCGCGCCACGCTCAACAAAGCCTCCACGGCTTCATCGGGCACGTCATTGCTCAGGTTGCGCGGCGCAATCGAATTCTTAAACTTGCGCAGGTTGATGTTCTCACTATGCCAGTCACGCACAATCGTCTGGTAGATCTGCCCAAGGATATTGCCATCCTCTGACAACACTTTGAATTGCGATTGATAACTGGCGGCACGCACAGCCGGGTCTGTACTGTAGCGGTACGAATACAACTCGCCCGCCGTCATTTCTTTTTCCTTGCCGCCCACTTTCATCTTAAAAGCGTAACGGCTTGTAATGGAGTCGTATAAGTTACCGAGAGCACTCACACCAGTCACATTTTTAAGGTTAATGATCTTTTCTTCGGCTTCGCTCAAGGTGTGCGGTTTGTACAAACGCATGGCTTCAAGGTAATAACGATAATCGCCCGAAGCGTCCATCAGCCGTTTGGCGTTGGCATCGTCGAGCTCTTTCCACCACAGGCTGAAGAATAAGGTGCGGTTCTGATTCTCGGCGAGGAATTGCATCACACGTGCCTGCAGGGCTTGTGCTTTCTGGTCTTGCGTATCAGCAGTGAACGACAACCCCGCAAACGAATAAAGCTTATTCGCAATTCGCGTCGAGGTTTCGTCGGCTTTCATCACTTCCATGAATTGCTCAGTGGAAATATCCGGCGTCAGTTTATTGCGAACCCCTTCAAAAGAATCCACTTGTTCTTCGATCATGTCAAAAGCGTTTTCAAGCTCAGGGCTGTCATAGCCGCTGTACAGTTGGGAAAGGTCCCATTTGGAAAGTTTGTATGCCATGATGTCTCCTTAGATTATTTTGTTCCGTCATTGCGAGGGCGCTCTTGTTCTTTGCCCGAAGCAATCTCAATATAAAGTCGGAGATTGCTTCGTCGCAACAAACGCTCCTCGCAAAGATGAATATTTACAAACTAGACCGCACGTGCATGATATCGCCATCTTTGACGAT
>JBDKJK010000325.1:0-3524 GCA_039796675.1 Chloroflexota bacterium | reverse complement strand
CAAATCCCTCCTGCTCGTCTCCACCACTTCTACCCAAGACTCGGGTTTGCTCGATGTGCTTCTGCCTATCTTCGAAGAACAAAGCGGCTACACCGTCCAACTCGTTGCCACAGGTTCAGGGCAGGCGCTCGAAATGGGACGCGCAGGCAACGCCGATGTGATTCTGCTCCACTCACCTGTCGCTGAAGAAAAGTTCATGCAAGAAGGATTCGGCATTGACCGCCGCCTTGTGATGCACAACGACTTCGTTATTGTCGGACCACCTAATGATCCCGCTTTGCTTCGTTCCCAACCGACGCTTGATTCTGTGTTCTCCAAAATCTTTTCCTCCGCTGTCACCTTCGTCTCGCGCGGCGATGATTCTGGCACACACGTCAAAGAATTACAACTATGGAAGAATGCAGGGTTCAGCCCGCAGGGTCAACCCTGGTACCTTGAAACGGGTCAGGGACAGGGCGCCACACTTACCATTGCATCTGAGAAAGGCGGGTATGCCATTACAGACCGAGGAACATTCCTTGCCTATGCGCCCAATCTGAATCTTGAAATCCTTTTTGAAGGCGACCCACAACTGCTGAATATCTATCACGTACTGACGGTGAACCCTAAAAATTTTCCGCAGGTTAACATCGAAGGCGCAAAAGCATTTACAGACTTCATCACCTCACCGCAAGGACAGCAGATCATCGCCGAATTCGGCGTGGAACAATACGGCGAACCCTTGTTCACGCCCGATGCCGGTAAAATGGAGACGGACTTGGAACTTCCATAAAATGAATGAAATCTTCGAGATCACATCCCTCTCCTTGCAAGTATCCCTGCTTGCCACAGCCATCAGCCTGTTGATCGGTTTACCCTTCGGCACCTGGCTGGCGCTCGGCACCTTTCGCGGACGTTCCTTCCTTTTGAGTATTGTCAACACTGGCATGGCATTGCCGCCTGTGGTGGTTGGCTTGGTGGTCGCAATGGCTCTTTGGCGCAGCGGACCTCTCGGTGACTTGCGGCTGATCTACACCCCGTGGGCAATCGTCATCGCACAGACGGTTATTTCTGCGCCTGTTGTCATGGGTCTCACCGCCGCCGCGCTCGAAGCGCTAGACCCACGCTTGCAACAACAACTTTTAGGGTTGGGCGCATCCCATCTGCAAATGATCTGGCATCTGTGGCGTGAAGCTCGGCTTCCATTATTGGCGGCACTCATGGCTGGCTTTGGCTCGGTCATCTCGGAAGTGGGCGCGTCCATGATGGTGGGCGGCAACATCCGCGGGCAGACACGGGTATTAACCACAGCCATTGTGCTTGAAACCTCCAAAGGCGAATTTGAACGAGCGTTGGCGCTTTCGGCTTTATTGCTTGTCATCACCTATCTTATCAACCTTGCGCTGACGTGGATCCAGCAAAAGGGCACCAAACGCTAAAACTTCTTTCTTCTTTTGAGGACAAAGAAGAAAGAGGAAAGAAATATCATGGCACATATTATTGAAGTCAAAAACCTGCTTGTCCAGCGTAACGGACGGGATGCGCTTAAGGTCGAAGCGCTGGAAATTCAAAAAGGTGAAACACTGGCAGTGGTGGGTCCTAACGGCGCAGGGAAAAGCACCTTTCTGCTGGCATTGGCGCATTTGCTGAAATCGTCAAAGGGTGAGATCACTCTTCATGGTAAACCGCAAGAAGAATGGAATGACCTCGAATATCGCAGACGTATCGCTTTCGTGTTTCAAGACCCGCTGCTTATGGATATGTCTGTCCGTGAGAATATTGCGTTGGGGCTGAAATTTAGGAATATGAGCAAACAGGAAACGCAAGAACGGGTTCATACGTGGGCAAAAGCCATGGGCGTGGAAAAACTTCTGGAGCGCAGATCCAACCAACTCTCCGGGGGTGAGGCGCAGCGCGTCAGTTTGGCGCGGGCATTTGTTCTTGACCCCGAATTGCTTTTGATGGATGAGCCGTTCTCCGCCGTTGACCCGCAGACGCGCGAGAAATTGCTCGAAGACTTATCAAAAGTTTTGGCAGAAGACCATCGCACAACCATCTTTGTGACTCACAACCTGAAAGAAGCCGCTCAATTCGGCGACCGTGTAGCTGTGATCATTGGCAATGAATTAAAGCAAGTAGGGAAGCCCGAGCAGATAAAAGAAAACCCTGCCAACCTAAGCGTGCAAGATTTTGTGCGAGGGTTGTAATCATGAGTACATTTGCCCTTTAACGGCATACACCGCGCGTTGCGCGGTGCAGCCTTAAGACCAACTCAGAGGGAGGAGAGAGAGTTTGGATGAACAGCGTTTCTGCTGTTCTATTCAACAGGGTCAACGTCAGGGTTTGTTCCGCTCAACGAGCAGGCGGGGTGTTCGAGGCAATTGCATTCCAATGCTTTCGAACAGCGTCTGGCTTGAATCCACGGAGCTTGCTCAGGTAGTTGTTCCGCCGGGTACACAACCTCGACTTCGATGGCGATTGCATCTTGCACATGTTCGCAATATTTGGTTTTTTCAACTTGCCAAACCTTTTTTGCCATAACTACCTCCTGACTGATGTTGTTAGTTTAAATGCAAAACGCCTGCCACACTAGTGACAGGCGTCCTAAACTGGAATGACAAACCACCTATTACGGATGTGATAAGTCTTTATTTTCTTGCGAGGATGTAAACCGCTCCCGTATCGCTGACAAGGTACAGCTCGCCTGATTCATCTTCGCCAAAAGATGTGATGCGAAGATCCGGCTCAAACAAGACCTGAGACTGCCACTGTCCATTGACGTTAATCAGCCCCCAAACCGTGCCTTCACAATAATCGCCGTACAGGTACACGCCGTTCCATTCGGGCATTGCGCCGCGATAAACATACCCGCCCGTGACGGAACATCCGCTGTAGGGGTTGGAGTGGCTGTATTCAGTGGCTGGCAACAACAGCCCAGGTTGGGCTTCGCCATCGTAGCCGTAACTACCTTCCATAATACTCCAGCCAAAATTCGCGCCGCCGGGCGAACCAGCCGGGAGGTAGTCCACTTCTTCCCATTCGCCTTGCCCTACATCGCCGATCCACAGGTCGCCAGTGGCGCGGTCGAACGAGAAACGCCAGGGGTTGCGCAGACCATATGCCCAGACCTCATTGCCAAAAGGGTTATCGGCAGGGATGGTGTACGGGTCGCCGTTGTTCACGTCGATGCGCAGGAGCTTGCCAAGCAGGGCATCGGTGTTCTGTCCGTTTTTGAACGGGTCACCTGCTGCACCGCCATCCCCTAACCCGAGGTAGAGATACCCGTCTGGTCCAAAGACTACGCCGCCGCCATTGTGATTTTCAAAGGGTTGGTCAATGACTAGTAAAACCTGTTCACTGTTCGGGTCGGCAATGTCTCCACTGGCAATGAAGCGTGAGATGCGGGTGTGCCCACCTTCGCCGGTGTAGTTCACATAGAAATAGCCGTTTTGTTCATAGTTGGGATGAAATGCCAAGCCGAGCAAACCCATTTCATTGCCGCTGTCATCTACACGGTCGTCAATGTTCAGAAAAGGCTGGTCGAG
>JBDKJK010000324.1:0-3149 GCA_039796675.1 Chloroflexota bacterium | reverse complement strand
TCTTTGCCCGAAGCAATCTCAATATAAAGTCGGAGATTGCTTCGTCGCAACAAACGCTCCTCGCAAAGATGAATATTTACAAACTAGACCGCACGTGCATGATATCGCCATCTTTGACGATATATTCCTTGCCTTCAAGGCGGAATTTGCCTTTGGCTTTCGCCTCATTCATCGACCCGAGACTGGTCAGGTCTTCATAAGCCACCACCTCGGCGCGAACGAATCCACGCGAAAGATCGGTGTGGATCTCGCCAGCAGCTTCTTGTGCCGTGGCTCCACGGTGAGTCGTCCACGCACGGACTTCATCTTCACCGACGGTGAAGAAGGTCTGTTCTCTTAACAATTCGTACGATACATTGATCATACGGTTCAGGCTGAGTTCTTTAATGCCGTACTCTTCCATAAAGACGGCGGCATCTTCAGCCGAGAGTTGGGCGATTTCCATTTCCAGTTTGCCCATCAAAGCCAGGGAGGGATGATCCAGCCCGGAGGAGTCGGGAGCCGTTTGTCCTTCTCCCAGGTTGAATACGGTTAACAGACGTTTGCGGGTTAGCAATCCAAAACTCGAAAGTTCTTTGACCTCTTCGGCGCTGTATTCAAGGTCGCGCAATGGCTTGCTGTCTGATAGCGCGGCGTGGAGTTTCTCAAATAATTCAGTCTGGCGGGCATTCAACGCCTTGTCGGTGCCGCCTTTTTTACGTTCTTCCACCAACCGTTCCAGCTTACGTTCAACGGCGATCAGGTCGTTTAAGAGCAATTCACTGGTCATCGTATCCACATCGCGCAGCGGATTGATGCTGCCGTTGGGGTGCGCCACGTTGTCGTTATCAAAGGCACGCACAACCAAAATAAGCGCATCCATTTGGTTGATGACGTTTAGCAATTGACCCGAGATGCCGCTCTTGGCAGAGCCACTATCCAACCCGGCAATGTCGGCATAGGTGACCTTGGAGTAGATCGTCTTGCGCGGGTTGAACATTTTCGAGAGCAGGTCCACGCGTGGGTCGGGTACATCCACAACTGACTGGTGGACTTCGATACGTCCCGCTGATGCTGTGGTGGGGGCGTTGCCGCGGGTGATGGCATTGAAGATGGTTGTCTTGCCTGATTGAGGGAGTCCTATAATTCCTAGCTTCATCTTTTCCTTATGTTTGCAAGTGCGTCTTGACCTTGTCGTTGGGAGTGGTATACTTGCGTTCGCCCCGTTGAAACAGGACGGTGCAAACAAGCCGAAGTGGCGGAATAGGCAGACGCGCACGACTCAAAATCGTGTTCCCTCCGGGAATGAGGGTTCGATTCCCTCCTTCGGCACTAACTTTGCCTGCAAATTATACCGCAGGGGTACGCCACGTCCTCCAGAATTGGAGGACGTTTGATTTTTATATATGCCACTCTCCATAAGGTTGACCTGTTCATGAGCGGGCTGTAGAATGGAAACGAACCTTTATGTCCGTTCGTATATGAATTACTCATGATGGATGGTTTCGTAAGGAGAAAACGCCATGAAACTTTCACTATTCTTTGTTCTATTCGATCTTCTCATTTTGCTAGCCTACCCGATCGTGTATGTTTTTCATCGCCTTCGCAAGATGAAGGGTGTAAAGTAAAATAGCTTCATAGCACGAACATCTTAGCTGTACCGGGAGGCTTTATGCCGTCGTACAATGAAGTTTTGGCTGTGATCCTTGGGGGAGGACGTGGGGCGCGCTTGTATCCGCTTACCCAAATGAGATCCAAGCCTGCTGTGCCCATTGCAGGAAAATACCGTCTCATCGATATTCCCATCAGTAATTGTATTAATTCAGAGATATACCGCATTGCCATTCTGACGCAATTCAACTCTGTGTCATTGCATCGGCATATCACCCGCACCTATAATTTTGATTCATTCCATCAAGGCTGGGTGCAGATCTGGGCGGCGGAACAGACGATTGAAAGTGCCGACTGGTATCAAGGCACGGCGGATGCCGTCCGCAAGCAGATGATGGAGATCCAGGCATCGGGCGCGAAGTATGTCTTGGTCCTCGCGGGCGACCACCTGTACCGCATGGACTACAAAGCCATGGCGGAATATCACTGGGCGAATAAGGCAGATATCACCGTCGCTGTGCAACCTGTTGCGAAGGAAGAAGCAGGCCGCTTCGGAGTCTTGAAGCGTGAGCCCGATGGCAAAATATCTGATTTCTTTGAGAAACCCAAAGACCCAGAAACCCAAAAGAGATTTGTCAGCCGTGATGATCCCGACCGACCTTTCCTTGGGTCCATGGGAATTTACATGTTCAACACCAAAGTATTGCTGGATTTCATCAGCAATTATCCTGGGTTTGATGATTTCGGTGGAGATATCATTCCGCAGGCGATTAAGTCTCATAAAGTTTTTGGTTTCGACTTTGACGGCTATTGGCAGGACATTGGAACCATCCGCTCTTTCTATGAGACCAACCTGATGCTCACGTCGTCGAGTTCGCCCTTCGACTTTTACGATGCGAAACTACCCATTTATACAGACACTCGTTATCTCCCGGCTTCGATTGTGGAAGATAGCAAATTGAAGGATGTGTTGATCGCAGAAGGAAGCCGGGTTTTGACGTCGGATATTTCTCATTCGATCATCGGCATTCGCAGTCAGATCGCGGCAGGTTGTGTCATCAAGGATAGTATCGTGATGGGTGCAGATTATTATGACCGCGAACGCGGCGGTCTGCCGATCGGCATCGGCTCGAACTGTCACATCGAAGGTGCCATCCTAGATAAGAATGTGCATATTGGGAATAATGTAACCATTCGTCCTTTCCCACGCAATACGGATATTGACCATGAAAAATGGTACGTCCGTGATGGGATTGTGATCATTCCAAAGGATGTTGAGATCCCATCAGACACGGTCATTGCGCCGTAGCATCAAAGACCCTGAAGAGTTTCAAAATCTTCAGGGTCTTTTTTTTGAAACCTATGTAGAATTGTCCACTTCGAACCATATGGCTTGAAATTTTCACAGAACTGTAACCTTTTATACGGGTATGCGGCAGGGGCTACATTAAAATTATGCTATACTCGCATTAACTATGAATTCAACGCGCGAATTCTGGCAACGCTGGGCTAAGTCCTTGCGCCGTTATCAACTTCACGATCTTGTCGCCTCGTTCCTC
>JBDKJK010000323.1:0-4775 GCA_039796675.1 Chloroflexota bacterium | reverse complement strand
GTTTAGAGTCGAGTGTATTTGCCAGTTGGTCGATCTTACCGATGACAGTCACACCGTAGATGTTGTGATTTTGCTTGGCGGGGTCATCATCGAGAAAGCCCACAGGTATCAGATTGAGTTGAGAAGACTTCTGCAACTCACGTACGACGAGCGCGCCCGCGTCACCTGCGCCGAGGATAAGCGCATGACGAGTTTTTGCATTGGCTTGCACCGACGATTGTTCAGCGAGGATTCGCAACACAAAACGCGAGCCGCCAATGAGAATGAGCGAAATGAGCCAGTCAATGCCAAGAGCAGAGCGAGGCATGCCCGGCTTGATTAGGTCAAAGCCGATGAGAAGCAGCATGACTCCCGAGGTCAGCACCGAAGCGGTTGTGACGGCAAAGGTGATGAGACGAAGTTCATTTGTGCTGGCATACACCCACAGGCGGCGATAGAGTCCAAAAAAGTAATAGGTGGGAATTTTGACAAGCAGCGCCACCGCACACATCACCAGTGCGGCAGGAAAATAGAACGGTAATTCGCTCACATCCAGCCGTAAGGCAAAACTGCCCAGCACCGAAACAATGGTGAGGGCAAGGTCGCCAACGAGGACGAAGCGATTGCGGACGTGCGGACGGGAGGACATGGGGAATGCAGAAGGCTGAATGAGGAATGATGAATTTGGTAATTGGTAATTGGTGATTGGTGATTGGCAAACACATTAAAAACGAATTACCAATCTCTAATCTCTCTTTACTAGTTACTATTTACGAATCACGCATTACTTCTACCGCTTCTTTCAAACCTTCTGCTAAGGTCACTTGCGGTTTGTAGCCGAGCATATCCATGATCTTTTTGGGTGTGCCGATGGAACGATAGATATCACCAGCTCGCGGTTCAGCGTGGACGTGTTTAGGAGCATTCGGGAAGATTTGATAGAGGATGTCGAGCAAGTCGAGCAGGCGGGTTTCAACGCCAGTGCAGACGTTGAATATCTGTCCCGGCGCGGCGGGATGTTCGGCGGCGAGCAGGTTAGCTTGCACCACGTCGCGCACATTGACCAGGTCACGGCTTTGCCCTCCATCGCCAAAGATAGTGATAGGCTTGTTATCCAAGATGCGGCGGATGAAGATTGGCACGGCAGCGGCATACATCGAGTCGGGTCGCTGGCGCGGACCGTATACGTTGAAATAGCGCAGGGCAACCACTTCAAAATTGAAGGATGAAGTATAAAGCTGACCGTAGAGTTCATCCACACGCTTGGAGGTGGCGTACGGCGATAACTGTCGCAGCGGCGTATCTTCAGAAAGCGGATAAGCTTCCGAGTCGCCGTACACAGCGGCGCTGGTAGCGAAGACCGCACGCTTCACGCCTGCCTTGCGAGCGGCTTCAAACAAAATGGAAGTGCCGGTCACATTAACATCAAAACATTCCTGCGGCTTTTCCATCGATTCAGGGACGGAAACAAACGCCGCTTCGTGGAAGATGATGTCTATGCCTTTTACAGCTTTGGCAATAGCGTCTGCATCGCGCAAGTCGCCTTCAATAATTTCCACATCCAAGCCTTTGAGATTCTCACGCTTGCCAGATGAGAAGTTATCAAAGATGCGGACGGTATGTCCTTTTTCCAACAACGTGCGTGAAATGTGCGAGCCAATGAAGCCCGCACCGCCAGTGACTAAATAATTCATAGTTTATCTCCCGGTTCTTCTTAATACAGTTCCAATGGTTCTTAAGACAATACTGAAATCTAAGTTCAAAGTACGATGCTTGATGTAGTACAGGTCATACTCAAGTTTAACGAAGGTCTCTTTGACTGTGGCAACATAGCCATAATTGATTTGCGCCCAGCCGGTAAGACCCGGTTTTACTAATAATCTTGCGCGGTAATAAGGGATCTGCTTTTGGTATTCTGCAACCAACTCGGGGCGCTCCGCACGCGGACCAACGAGACTCATTTCGCCGCGTAGAACCGTCCAAAACTGAGGAAGCTCGTCAAGCCGAGTCTTACGCAGAAAATTTCCAACCCGAGTCACACGCGGGTCGTTCTCTTCCGCCACTTTGGGTTGACCGTCCGCTTCGGCATTTTGTTTCATTGTACGGAACTTCAAGATCGTGAAAAGCTGTGCGCCCTTTCCCAACCGGGGCTGGGAGTAAAAAACTGGAAAGCCCGTTTCAACAATAATGGCAACAGCAATGAACGGTAAAACCAGCAGAAAGATCAGGGTGCCCATTAACCCGCCAAGGATATCCATGCTGCGTTTCATCAATTCATAAAACCCATGCACTCGAACCTGGTCTACAAACGAGCGGATGACCCAATCTGACTCAAGGTGTTCGATGGGCACACGCTGGGTTAGTTCTTCATAGAGAATGGGCATGCGCGTCACTTCTACGCCCCGTTCCTGAATATCCAACACGGTTTGGAAGGTTTCGCCTTTGATCTCACTCGTAATTGCCACCACTACATCTGAGATTCGATAATCTTCTATCAGGTCAATCAGGTGTTCACTATCTCCCAATACAGCAAAGCCGCCATAGGATTTGTTTCGTTTGGCAGGGTCGTCGTCGATAAAACCGATCAATAGGAAAGGCGGCGGGTTGAGTTTTTTATATGCTTCGATCAAGGTGCGCCCAGCCTTGCCTGCGCCGATCACCAGCACACGGCGCATCAAACCGGATGAGGTGTAGAGTCGGATATAGACGGCACGCCAGGTCAGGGTCAGGAAAGAAGCGATCACCAAAAAGGCGCCGATGGCAATACGCGGCAAAGAGTTCGGGTCAAGGTTGATCGTAAACAGGAGTGAGTAAGATAACAACCCCACGATGGGAGCGACAGCAATTCCCCTTAAAGTCTTGCGCCAGTTGGATGCCGTATGGATCTCGTACGAATCGACCATCAACAACAGCCAGACCAGAGGCAAAAGGTAAAACCAAAACGGCACTTCGATCTGAAGGATACGCCCGGCTACATTGGGCTTGACCCCACTCTCCACCAGGCGATACAAAGAATATTGATACCAAAAGTAGACTGCACCTGCCGTGGCAGCCGCGGATGCAATAAAGTCTCCGATCAGGAGAACGGTGCGCTGTTCGCTGGGTCGCAATCGCAGGGAAGGACGATAAATATCAGCCATTCTTGAACATGCTCGTGATGCCGCTCCACAAAAAACCCGCGCCCCATGCAATATGCATGGTCATAATGGCTAGCGGCAGCCCCCAGAGTAAAAACCCTTTCCTTTTCTTAATTGCCAGCATTAAACCGGCAAGCACTAAGACTAAAAAATAAATAGATAATTGCAATGCTAGAAACACTTTTGCAATCATTAGCCCTAAGGATAACACAATCAAAGACCCTAAAATGAAGACGAACGCCGGGGGCAATGCCTGTCGCCAACGTAAGGTGTGCGGATAACGCTTCAACATTTTGAACTTCCAAAACCCATAGCGCCAATATTGCTCCGCCAGTGTTTTCAAGGTGCTACGCGAAAAATAAACAGAGCGGATCGCAGGGTCAAGCCAGACCACGCCACCAGACTCACGCACCCGAGTGTTGAATTCATAATCTTCATTGGCAAGCAGGGTTTCATCGAACATGCCGATCTTTTCGATCAGGCTGCGGCGAAAGGAACCGAATGGGACGGTATCCACAGCTCCGGGCTTGGCATTGAGGCGGTACATTGCGTCTCCCACCCCCAATGGATGCGCCGCCGCAAACGCAATCGACTCCGCAACCCAAGTATCCGTTCCCGGGCGAATCTCCCACACGCCGCCGACATTATCGCCCATGCCAGCCTGATGCGCAGCCACACATCGCTCTACATATTCGGGAATGGGCATGGAATGGGCGTCGAGTCGGATGATGATCTCGCCTCGCGACTCGCGAATGGCTTGGTTCACACCAGACGGAATGGTCCTCGCCTTATTCTCCACCACCCGAACTGACAAATCGGTGTATTCCTTTTGAAAAGCGGATATGACCGCGAGGGTGTTATCGGTTGAAACACCGTCAGCAATCACCACCTCAATCTTGGCAAGCGGATAGGTCTGCAAACGTAATGCTTCAAGCAACTTACGAATGGTGGCTTGCTCGTTATAACAAGGGATGATGATGGAAACGGTTGGTTGATCGGGCATGGTTATGCAAGGTTTCGCCGCCAATGAAAGGCGGCGAAGAAAGTGCTGAATCAGTTTTTATGAAATGCCTGCCGCACTGGCGGCGCCAACGGAAGAATGACCTCCATTGTTGTGCCCATTTCTTTGCGGCTTTGGACGCTAATTCTACCACCATGCGCCGCCACGATCTCATGCACGATCGCCAGCCCCAACCCGGCACTATGCGCCTCACCGCCCTTGCGAGCTGGGTCTGCTTGATAAAAACGTTGAAAAATAAAGGGCAGGTCTTCTTCTGCAATACCCATTCCGGTATCCGCCACGGAAACATTGAGTTTGTCTGCATTAACAAAAGCGCGAAGAGAAATCTCACCACCCTGCGGCGTAAACTTTAGCGCATTGTCTATCAGGTTCGTGAATACTTGTGCCATGCGGTCACCATCTGCGACGAGAGACGGCAGATCGGAGGGAATATCTATTTCGATCTTTACGCCCGCACGTTGAGATTGCGGTGTGAACTTTTCAGCAATTGAATTCAATAGCACTCGCATATTTACTGGCGACATGTTCATATCCGCCGTGCCTGCATCCAGTTTGGCAAGGTCGAGCAGATCGAGCACCATGCGGTGCATCCGCTCAGATTCGGTATAGATCACTTGTGCGGCTTTTCGCTGCGATTC
>JBDKJK010000322.1:0-3282 GCA_039796675.1 Chloroflexota bacterium | reverse complement strand
CTGAAAGGAGTACGATTTTCATGAACGTCCCAACACCTTCGGTGACTTCAATAGTTTCGAGACTAATTTCTCCTTCAAGAGGTTGTGCAAGAATAAGTGAAAGGTCTCTGCTAAAACTGAAAGAGAGCGCCACAGTTAAAATTACAGAAAGCAATGCCCGCAGCAAATGCATCCGAAAAGCCTCCACCTGGTCCCAGAGCTGGCTGCGGACTTCGGGTTGAGTGGCGATATCTGCGAAGATATCTGTGATGGGGCGTTCATCCGGCTCGGTGTTCAGGAATACGTAGAAGCGATAAACTGCTTTAAATGGAAAAGCAAGGATGGTGAAAATAAGCCTGAACGGGAATGTGATCACCCGTCCGGCGCTCGACATAAACTTACGCATTGTTCTGGGGTTCGCTTTCGGTCTCTTTGTTCAGTGGGGCGGCAGGAGCAATGCTGTTCTCTGCTTCGGGTTTGGGAGCAGGCGTGGCAGAATAAGGCTGGGGTTTGGGGCGAGAGTTTGCGGGGGTAGACCCTGCTGGGTTAGGGAAGGCCGCGGCGTTTTTTATCTCACGAGATATCTTATCGAGATCTTCGTTCGCTTCTCGCATCAGTCGGTTGGGCAAGGTTCGCAAGTCGCGCGAGGTCTGCTGAAAGATCTTCCAACCGTCTGAGGTGATTACGTTTCGCAAAAATTTTCCGATCGTTTTGCCTGCTTTCTGCATGTCTTTCGGACCCAGGATGATCAGTGCAATGATGATGACAAAAATAAGTTCAGGCATTCCAATGCCAAGGATTTCCATGATTATGATTCCAGGTTCGTTTCCTGCGGGATTTCGCTTTTCAAAATGCTGGAGATCTCGTGTTCATGATCGACCAGTGTGCCAAGTACTCCATTCACAAATCGGGCAGTAGAGTCTGAGCCGAATAGTTTTGCCAACTCGACCGCTTCATTGATAGCAACTTTGACGGGAGTATCGCGCGAGACGGCAAATTCCCAACATGCCATGCGCAGGATGTTGCGGTCTATGGCGGCGATCTGATCGAGGGGCCACTCGGGTGCGTATTTTTCGATCACGCGGTCAAGCGGCTCACGCAAGGGATGAACGCCAAAGACAATGCCGCGTGCAAACTCGGCAAGGTCAAGCGGCAGAGTGGTTTCTTCGAGGCGCATTCTCAAAACATCACCAGGAAGGTGCGCAGATAAGTCAGTTTCGTACAATACTTGCAGGGCAATGGAACGCGCCCGGGTTCGAGGTTTCATTCGTTTATGCCTCGTCCCCTTCAAAGTCTATATCTTCAATGTGGACGTTGATCTCGCCGACTTCCATGCCAACCATTTCCTGAATTGAGCGTGCCACATTCGCTTGAACATTGCGACTCACTTCACGGATGTTGACCCCATCTTTAAGAATCAGGAACAGATCGGCGAAGACTGTGTTGTCTTTCGCTTCAATGCGGATGCCGTCACTGATTCCACGCCGAAATAATCGATTCACGCCGCCACTGACGGGTGCCAATCGGCTGACGCCGGGTACTTCAATAGCAGCCATGCTGGCGATCGTGATCAAGACTTCGGGTGAGACGGTGGTTTTGCCTTGCTGGTTTTCAGTCATTCGTTCTCCTGTTTGATTTACCTTACATCATTGCCATGCCGCCATCCACACCGACGACCTGACCAGTAATATATGCGGCGCCGTCAGAGGCAAGGAATGCGGCGGTGAAAGCGATCTCTTCGGGTTTGCCTTTGCGTGCGAGCGGAACAAGCTTTAGTGCAGCTTCGAGCATTTCGGGTGTCATGGCGTCCAGTATTTCGGTATCGACGAATCCCGGTGCAATGGCATTGACGGTGATATTGCGGGCTGCCACTTCGCGTGCCAATGCCTTGGTGAAAGCGATCTGCCCGCCCTTGGAGGCGGAGTAATTCGTTTGCCCGGGGTTGCCCATTTGCCCAGCAACGGATGCCATGTTGATGATGCGTCCGGTGCGTTTGCGCATCATATGTTTGACGGCGGCTTTCGAGCAATTGAAGGTGCTTTTGAGGTTGGTGTTGATGACGGCATCCCAATCGGCTTCGGGCATCATCATAATGAGCTGATCGCGGGTGATGCCAGCGTTGTTGACGAGGATGCTCAAGTCGCCGAAGGTATCGATGGCGAATTTAACAAGAGCCTCTGCCTGCTTGAAATCAGATACATCCGCTTGAAAGGCGGCGGCTTTCCCGCCTGCTTCTTGAATTTTCTTTACCACTTCTTCAGCCGCTGCTGGGGAATTGTTGTAGTTCACCACAACCGCTGCACCGCGTTCGGCAAAGTCGAGGGCGATGGCGCGACCAATTCCGCGCGAGCCGCCGGTAACGAGGGCAACTTTATTTTCTAAAGATAATTTGAAGGACATGTAGGGACTCCTATGTAATGAAATTATACATCAATGTATAAGTGACAGTCACCTTTAAGGTGACTGTCACTTATTTCACTTGTCTTTTATCCCAAACGCCAGCCCAGCTCCGCCGCCCAAGGCAATGACCGCCATGGCAATGACCGCATCCTGCCAGAAACGGATGGGGAAGAGGCGGATGAGTGTATCTGAATAATAGAAGAGCCAGGTATCACCCTCGAAGAACAGGGAATGGAACCAAGCAAAGAAAGACCAGAAAATATCGGGGTTGAGCAGAATGCCTGCCCCGGCAATGAAAGCCAGTGTCAACGCCAGCCAGATCATCCACCAGCCGCCGCGGCGCAGACCTGCCAGATAGGTGGGCATCCAGCTGCCACGCTGGGCAATGACTGCGAGGACGAGTAGGATAACGTTGGCAACATACCAGGCTTTCAACGACCCTTGCACCACGTTCTTGACATCGTGCATGTGACTGAGCTCACGCTCGTTATAGATTGGGGTGCCATCGTCAAATTGTAGATTGCCAAGGTAGGAAATATCAGCACTATTGACAAGATATTCCACCGAAGGTTTTGCCCACTTCAAGCGGTCTTCTTTGGTGAAGCCATATCCATCGGTTGGGAAGTAAGGCATGTTGTATTCGACCGTGTAGTAGACGGGCGTGAGTAACACACGCAAGGCGAGCCCGATCAACGCGAGCGGGGTGAGCAGGGAGACGAGATAGGAGAGGAGGTTGGGAAGTTTCATTTGAGTCCTTGTCCGTCATTGCGAGGGCGATGTTCTTTCGCCGCAAGAACAAGAGCGCGTCTCACAATGACGATATAGCTCTTACTGTAAAAATTCGAGCCCACCCTGCAAGACGAATCGTACAACCATGTCGTTGACGATCCACTCAATCGGAGC
>JBDKJK010000321.1:0-4513 GCA_039796675.1 Chloroflexota bacterium | reverse complement strand
AATGGAATTCAGGTAAAACACGTTGCGATTGCTGTGGTTGTAGGCTTGATCCTTTTAGTTAGTGTTATTGGGCTTTCTGTGCTAGGTGTGAGGATTCCGGGGTTACAGCAATATCAACAAGATCGCATTGTGAACTTTGTTGTTCCCAACCCTGAAGATACATTTGGGAACCGCTACAACGTTCAACAGGCGCTGATTGCAGTAGGCGCAGGCGGTGTTTATGGTCAGGGATATGGTTATGGTTCTCAGACTCAACTTCGCTTTCTAAAAGTGCGTCATACTGACTTTATTTTTGCCGCCAGTTCTGAGGAGTTTGGGACGACGGGTGGCGGACTGATCATCCTGATCCTTGGTGTGATCGTTTGGCGTTGTATTCGTGCAGCGCAAAAAGCGCGTGACGTGGCAGGTGCCATGCTTGCCATCGGCACCGCTACCTTGATCTTTTTCCAAGGAGCGGTAAACATTGGTATGAACTTGAACTTGTTACCTGTTTCGGGGTTGCCGTTGCCATTCATCAGCTATGGCGGTAGTGGTCTTACTGCTCTGATGATCAGCATCGGCTTGGTACAATCTGTTGTGATGCGCCAAAAAGAGCTCGAGTTTTAAATTCATCGATTGCCGCAACATTGGCGGTTTTAAGGAGATATGATTTTGTCTATTCAGCCAGCTCGCACTCGCTTTGCACCTTCACCAACGGGGCATTTACACCTTGGCGGCGCACGCACAGCCTTATACGCCTACTTGCTTGCCAAAAAAACAGGTGGGCAGTTCATTTTGCGCATTGAAGATACCGACTTGAAACGAACAGTCTCTGGAGCCGAACAGGAGATTATGGATGGCTTGCATTGGCTTGGTTTGAATTACGATGAAGGTCCAGATATTGGCGGACCTCATGGACCCTATCGTCAGACCGAGAGGCGAGAGATCTATCAAACTCATGCCAAAACTTTGGTCGATAACGGACACGCCTACCCTTGCTTCTGCACACCTGAACGACTTGAAAAAGTTCGTCAGGAGCAGATGAAGAACAAAGAGAATCCGCACTACGACGGTACGTGCCGGAATCTCGAGCCAGACGAAGCCGCAAAACGTATTGCCAGTGGTGAGGCATATACCATTCGATTCAAGATGCCGCACGATGGTGTGACGGTTGCTCAAGACCACCTGCGCGGCGACATCACCATTGAAAACAAACAGCTAAACGATCAAGTCATTCTCAAAACAGATGGCTTGCCAACCTATCATCTCGCCGCAATGGTAGATGACCACGAAATGAAGATCACACACGTTATGCGCGGCTCAGAGTGGTTAGGCACGTTCCCGTTGCATGTCAACATCGTCCGCGCCTTTGGCTGGGACGAACCCACTTGGGTGCATCTTTCTGTTTTTCTTAAGCCGAGCGGCAAGGGCAAAATGTCCAAACGTGAAGCGGCAGATGCCATGAAAGATGGCTATTCCATTTTTGTCAAAGACATGCAAGACCTTGGCTTTACTCCCGAAGGTGTGTTGAATTGGTGTGGACTGATGGGTTGGGGTGTTGCCGAAGATGATGTGATGACCGTGGAGCAAATGCTCGACCGCTTTACCATCGATTCATTGACGCCTTCTCCCGCCGCGATCAACTTCCAAAAGCTCGATCACTTCAACGCGACTCACATCCGCCTCCTGACGACCGAAGACCTGGCAGCCCGTCTCAAGCCTTACTTCACCCGTGAGGGACTCAACGTCAATGACGATGTTCTGTTGAAAATTATTCCGCTCATCCGCGAGCGTCTTACCACTTTAGATGATTGCATTTCGTTCGGTGCATTTTTCTTCAAAGATGAAGTCTCACCAGTTTCCGATGAACTCATCGCCAAGGGACTGGATGCCAAGCAATCGGCAGAGATCGCTCGAAAGGCGTATGAAATCTTGGCAGCGCAACCAGATGTCAGTCACGAAAGATGCGAACCACCCTTCCGCGAATATGTTGAAGCCAGCGGATTCAATGCCGGGCAGGTCTTCGGTGTGCTGCGTGTCGCAGTGACCGGGCAAAAAGTCAGCCCGCCGTTGTTCGAGAGTATGGAGATTATCGGGCGTGATGTTTGCTTGAAACGCATTCAAAATGCCATCGCAATACTTGAAAAAATGTAAAAAAAAGATGGAGCATTCGCTCCATCTTTTTTTATTGCTGTTCTTCTTCTGTATCAGTTCGATAAACAATTTGATATGCGGGCATCGTCAACCCGCCGATGCTCACTTCAATTAGTTTTCCCTGGATCTGTGCCTCTTCGGGGATCATATCCATGGCTTCTTTTGAAATGAGAATTTCATCTGCCTTGCCGATGTCTTCTCCCATTTTGCAAGCGCGGTTGACAGCATCCCCATACATATCATCATCATTGAGTATCAAGATTTTTCCGTAATCAATTCCAATGGCAACATGCACGTCCATATCTTCACTTGTGAGGAGGTTGGAAGCAGCGAGTGCATGTTGAATGGTGATGGCAGTACGTGCAGCCGAACTCGGCTCGGGGAAGATGGCAAAACAATTATCTGCTTCAAATTTTATAATGCGCCCGCCATGATTAATTATGATCGGCTCAACAGTGAGCTGCATACGACGGATCATAGAAAGGTAATGCACGATGCCGTATTTACGGGTCAACAAAGAAAAGCCAGACATATCCAGCACGAAGGCTGTGTTCTCGCTGCCATAGCGCTGCCAAATGGAATCTTCCAGTTGTTTCCGCTTGATGGGCTCAGATTCCTGTGAGTAATTCAGTAAGGTTTCTTGAAGAACTGGGTCTTTGGGTTGGATATGCATATACTCATTATAACGAAAACAAGTTCGATTCACTCAGGCTGAAGCGTTTTTGTAAGGGAGATCTTAAGTTGTTCTTTGATATAAAGCCATTTCCCAAACGAATATTCTGCGTGTGGCAATGCGTTGCAAACCTTCGCGTTTCAATAGTGCTTCCATTTCACCGATTGGGTGAACAAAGACTCGGAAAGGATCGTTTCTCAAGCGCTGAATAAAGTTCATCGTCGCTATCACAGCTTTGATGTACCAGACCTCACGTGGATATGTCATGGAGATGGCTTTGCGGCTCTTCGATGATGCCGCTTTCAATAACTCTTGCATGTTCGGGTAACAACAAACGACCCGATCCAGCGTAACGACATCTGCTTGCGGAAGGTCTGCTGCAACATCGGTGAAATCGGCATGAATGAATTTAACCTGTTCGCTATATCCGAGGCGTTTGGTTTCTTCGGTGGCGATCTTCAAATAAGCCGAAGATGCATCTACATGTGTAGCTGCCACAGCTACATCTTTCAACAATTCATGATGAATTGTCCCAATGCCCCCGCCGATATCCAGCAGAGATGCCTGCTTTAATCCCAGAGACCGTACAGCTTCAAGGATCATTCTCGTTTGCTTTGCCGGTCCACGACGGCGATAGTCTTTGAGGTTTGCTTTGGCTTCGTCTTCTCCAAAGGTGTTATTTTCCATTTCGCAGCAATTGCAAGGCATATTGGCTCACTTTCAGTTAAGTAGGTATAAGATATTTTCCCATTTATATGCTTTGTGTGCAAGAAAAAACAGGCACACTAAAATGTGTGCCTGTTTACTTTAAATATCTCCCGGCTCGTCTGCCATGCGGACAATGCGCGGGGTGAACCTACCAATCACATCTACCAGATCGCGCTGGGCGGTGATGACCTCTTCGATTTGTTTGTACGCCTGAGGCGACTCGTCGATGCCACCGCCGAGCAGGGTAACGCCGCGCTCTTTGAGATAATCGTCCCGTTCGCGCTTGCTAATGGAGTTGATGGCAACTCTGCGGCTCATGCGGCGACCGGCTCCATGCGAAGCGGACTCAAGCGACTCGCTCACGCCTCTTCCGCGGACGACGAAGCCTGAATCTCCCATCGAGCCGGGGATCACGCCGAGAACGCCAGCACCTGCGGGCGTGGCTCCCTTGCGGTGGACGATGACTTCGCGTCCATCAGGCAGTTTTTCACGCCAGGCAAAGTTGTGGTGATTTTCAACTACGGCAACTTCTTTGAGCCCAACAGCCGCCGCCACACGTTTGTGGATGATGTAGTGATTCGCCGAAGCAAAGCGACCCGCCAATCCCATCGAAAGCCAGTATTCCTGACCATCTTCTGAATCCAGCGTGAGCCATGCCAAATGGCGGACGCTCTTATCGAGGTCGGGGTGCTTCTCCATCGCAAGTTTGCTAAAGCGATCTGCGATCTTCGCGCCGACTCCGCGGGAGCCGCTGTGCGAGAGCAGGGCGAGGTATTCGCCGGGTTTTAACCCAAACATTTCTTCGTGTAGTTTAAAACTCCCAAATTCGACAAAATGGTTTCCAGTGCCGCTGGTGCCGAGTTGATTCATGGCGGTGTCTTTCAACGTCCGCAGTTGCTTGGTGGCGAGCCAGGCTTCATCGTCTAGCACTTGATGCTGGGCGCGTTTGCTGCCTTTCCAGGCGGCACCCATGCCGAAGGCGGTTTCGTCCCAGAGGGC
>JBDKJK010000320.1:0-3994 GCA_039796675.1 Chloroflexota bacterium | reverse complement strand
TGCGTTGATCAGGTTGATGATGAATGGAATAGCCTGAAACAACAGCATCAAAAGGTGCATAAGCCTGCATGGAAGTGACCCAGTTTGGGTTGCCATAATCCAGATTTTCAAAAGCAAGCTGACCTGCATAGTCTTTCAAAACGTCACGTGCCTGTGAAAGCATCGGCTCAGAGAAATCCACGAACACGCCGCGGGCATTGGGGTAACTGCCAAGGATGGATGCACCAAGAATACCGTCACCGCAGCCAAGATCGAGAAAATTCTCGATAGGCGTTGAGTTGGTCTTAAGCACAGACATCATCACGCCGATCTGTTCCTGCGCCAATGGAATGGCAGCACGATAGGTCAGAAAGCGATTAACAATGTCGGGTAGTTTCCAAACGGTGTCAGTGGTCATGGTGTTTATAGATTTTTATTTATGACAACACAGTGCGCGGGTCTGTAACAACACCATGAATGGCTGTTGCCACTGCAGTGACAGGGCTGGCTAAGAAAGTACGTCCGCCTTTGCCTTGGCGACCTTCGAAGTTGCGGTTGCTGGTGGAGATGGCATATTGACCGGGCTGGAGTTGATCACCATTCATTGCAATACACATTGAGCAGCCTGCTTCGCGCCATTCGGCACCGGCTTCTTTAAAGATCTTGTCCAAGCCTTCTTGCTCGGCTTGCTTCTTTACATCTTGAGAGCCGGGCACGACCATCACACGCACACCACTTGCGACCTTCTTACCTTTAATAACAGAAGCCGCAAGGCGCAGGTCCGAGATACGCGAGTTGGTGCAGGAGCCAATGAAGACCACGTCCACTTTTTGACCGAGCAGAGATTGACCCGGCTGCAGCCCCATGTACGCCATGGCTTTTTCGAAGGCGGCTTTTTGCGAAGGTTCGCTGAATGATTCCACGGTGGGAATACGGTCTGTGATGCCCATGCCCATGCCGGGATTGGTTCCATAGGTAATCATCGGTTCGATGTCATCGGCATTGAGGGTGATGGACTTATCGTAGGTGGCGCCTTCGTCGGTGGCGAGAGTCTTCCAGTAGGCAACGGCTTTGTCCCAGGCGGCGCCTTGGGGGGCGAACTCACGTCCTTTGAGGTATTCAAAGGTCACTTCATCGGGGGCGATCATGCCAGCACGAGCACCGCCTTCAATGGACATGTTGCAGATGGTCATGCGCTGTTCCATGGTGAGAGAACGAATGGCAGAGCCAGTGTATTCAAAGACATGTCCCGTTCCCCCACCGGTGCCGATTCTTGCGATCAGTGCAAGGATGATGTCTTTGGATGAAACACCGGGCTTGAGAGTACCTTCCACACGGACTTCGTAGGTCTTGGGCTTCTTCTGCAAGAGACATTGAGTCGCAAGGACGTGTTCCACTTCGCTGGTGCCGATGCCAAAAGCGAGCGCGCCGAATGCACCATGTGTAGCGGTGTGACTGTCACCACAGACGATGGTCATGCCGGGTTGGGTGCGCCCGAGTTCAGGTCCGATCACGTGGACGATGCCGCGGTGTGGACTGGTCATGCCGTGCAGGGTGATGCCAAATTCAGCCGCGTTGGTTTCCATTTGCTTGATCTGTGCGGCAGCCATTGCATCGGCAATTGGCACATCGATGGGCGTGGTGGGGATGGAATGATCCATCGTGGCGAGGGTCTTATCGGGGCGGCGGACTTTCAGTCCGCGCTGGCGGAGCCCTGTAAAGGCTTGGGGAGAGGTCACTTCGTGTACCAGGTGCAGGTCGATGTAAAGAACCGCGGGGGCTCCCTCCTGTTCGGTCACAATGTGTTTCTCCCAGATTTTTTCAAAAAGTGTTTTAGGCATTCGTTCCTCAAAAAAAGTAATTGGTAATTAGAGATTGGTAATTATTTTTCACCAGTTACCAATCTCTAATCTCTATTCATCTAATCTCTGCTCTACCCCAACATCACACCAAAATCGTTCTTTACTTTTTCGGTGCCTTCGGTTTGGGCAATGATAAGTTTATTCAACGCATTAATATATGCCTTGGCACTGGCAACAATGATGTCAGAGTCTGCGCCATGCCCGCCATACACGCGCATGTATTCGACTTCGCTTTGCGCATCCATGGTGGTAGCGCCGCCTTCACTCTGAATACGGACGGTCACTTCACCGAGCGCGTCGATACCTTCGGTGATGGCGTGGATGTTAAACTCCAGCAAGGTACAAGGCACGTTGACGATCTGATCGATGGCTTTGTACGTCGCATCAACGGGACCGGTGCCGATCGTGGCAACGGTATGAATCACCCCATCGGGTCCACGCAAACGAACGGTAGCAGTGGGCATGCCCATCGTGCCACTTGTCACCTGCAAGCCATTCAACAGATACACATCACGCGGCTTATAAAATTCATCAGCGACCAAGGCTTCGAGATCAAGGTCGGTGATGACCTTCTTGCGGTCTGCCAAATCTTTGAATCTCGCAAAGGCTTTATCGAGTTCAACATCATCGAGCGAGTGTCCCATTTCAGCAAGTCGATTTCTCAATGCGGCGCGACCAGAATGTTTACCCAGCACAAGATTGGTCTGGTTCACACCCACATCTTCAGGACGCATAATTTCATAGGTGCTCTGATGCTTGAGCATGCCGTCCTGATGAATACCTGCTTCATGTGCGAACGCATTTGAACCGACGATGGCTTTATTGGGCTGCACCACGATGCCGGTGTAATTGCTGACCAGCTTCGAAATGCGCGAGAGTTGCTGAGTCTCAATTCCGGTCTCCAAGCCAAAGACGGGATGACGCGTCTTCAATGCCATCACCACTTCTTCGAGCGAGGTATTGCCCGCACGTTCGCCGATTCCATTCACGGTCACTTCGGCTTGGCGCGCACCGGCGCGAATGCCAGCCAATGTATTTGCCGTCGCGAGTCCCAAGTCATCATGGCAATGCACAGACACGGTAATGCCATCGTGCATGCCCGGCGTGTTCTTGATGATGCCATCGATGAGTTTATAAAATTCATCCGGCGTGGTGTAACCGACCGTATCAGGAATATTCAACGTGGTCGCGCCAGCCTTGATGGCTTCGCCCAAAACCACATACAAAAATTCAGGCTCCGAGCGTCCCGCGTCTTCGGGTGAAAATTCCACATCGGCACATAATGACTTTGCATACGTCACCATTTCAGACACACGTTGAATCACATCTTCGGGGTCCATCTTCAACTTGTGCTTCATGTGAATAGGCGACGTAGCAAGAAAGGTATGGATACGCGGTTTTTTCGCGCCTTGCACGGCCTCCCAAGCCTTATCGATGTCCGCTTTGTTGGCGCGTGCCAAACCTGCGATGACAGGAATGCGCGCCTCAGGACTCCCTTCGGGCGGGTTGCCCACTTCGAGCGCGATTCGTCTGACGGCTTCGAGATCATCTGGCGAGGCTGCGGGGAAGCCAGCTTCGATGATGTCCACGCCGAGGCGGGCGAGGTTGTGCGCCACTTCCAACTTTTCAGCAGAGGTCATCGTCGCGCCGGGAGATTGTTCGCCGTCGCGTAAGGTGGTATCGAAGATGCGAACGTAGTTATTATTCGTCATAGAGTCTTCCTCTCGATAAAGTAATTGGAGATTGGTAACTGGTAATTACCAATCACTAATTACCAATTACTTCTTCCAATTCTCAGGTCTCAACGAACGGACCGCCGCACCCGCGCGCCACATTTCAGATTCACGAATAGCTTTGAGTTCTTCTTCCAACTTGGCACGATAATCGGGCTGGCTGTTGGCTTCGAGGGTGATGCGAGCTTCGTTGCCGCTGGCTACGCTTTCATACAAGTCTTTGAATACGGGCGCAGTCGCATCGCGGAATTTGTCCTTCCAATCCAATGCGCCGCGTTGAGCCGTGGTGGAACAATTGGCGTACATCCAGTCCATGCCGTTCTGCCCCACCAAGCGGATGAGGGACTGCGTCAGTTCTTCTACGGTTTCGTTAAACGCTTCGGAGGGAGAATGCCCGTGCTTGCGGAGTTCGTTGTATTG
>JBDKJK010000319.1:0-3808 GCA_039796675.1 Chloroflexota bacterium | reverse complement strand
TGGTCGTATACTTACATCAATCCCAATCTGTTGTAGAACAAGTCTATAGACTTGTTCTACAACAGATTGGGATTGATGTAAGTATACGACCAGTCTTGCCATTTCTCAATCAACCCAGCTTTGACCGGATTGTTGACAATGTAATCAAGGATTCTTGTAAATTCTTTTTCATCTCTTACAACATGATCGTAACTTTCGTGCTGCCAAAACGCACCTTTGCGCCCTAACAACTTGGCACAAGCATATCCAGTTCGTCCTTTCAGGAGTCGCATGGCATGGCTCAAAGATGTGTAGGGTTTACCATCAATAGGCGCTGACGGTTTCTGAATGTCTTGTTGGTCTATGAGCACGTGGCAATGATTACTCATCAGGCAATATGCATGCAAATTATAGTATTCATGGTTGAGCGCATGAATTTCGCGTTGAACTATGTCTGCAAATTGAGGATATGCAAGCCACCGCGGACTTTCTTTGTTGCTTTCAAGCAATTCATCAAAACGAGCAAAATGACGCTTTTGAACTTTGTACAGTTCTTCATGCAATTTAGTGCCCGTAAATTTTGTAGTCAAGCTTCTTTTTTCCTGCTCGTATCCTTCTTTTAATTTCTTCCAAACTTCTACTGGTAAGCTGCTAGCCAGCCGGAACGTAATGAAATATGTTGCGTTTGGCAGGTGGTAATGCGGAAGGTTGCGTTGAAAGAAATCGATCATGAATTAAAGTGAGTAGAACAAGTCTATAGACTTGTTCTACTATTAAGCAATCTTCATCACCTTCAACCCAGCCTTCGACCCCTCCAATGCAGACTGTGACCCCAGCACCACCACGGCTTCGGATTGCGCCACTTTTTCCAGGGCTTCACCGAATGCGAGGAAATCTTCGCCGTTGGTGGAGAGCACTTGGTCACGATACTTCTGGCGGATTTCATCGGTGCGCCCGGTGATGTATCTCATCATCGAGGTGTAGCCTTTTGCGTCGGGTAGTTGATACGAGTCCAAATCGCCGATGGCGGAGATGATGGATTTTTTCAATTCGTTGTCGTTCAGGCGTGAGGCGTCGAGGTTTTTCAAGAACGCGGCGGCGCTGTCGTAACTGGCGATAGTGTTATCCACATTCGGGTCGCGGTAGGAAAGGTAGGTGAACACACCCGTCGCATCATCGAACTGGGCAAAGGCGCCATACGCACCGCCTTGCACGCGGATCTTTTCCCACAGGTGAGTCATGCCGAGATAGCCAACAACAACAGAAGAAGAACCATCTAATTCATAGCCGTGGTCGTACAAGTTCGCGCCCTTTGCCACGTAGTTGACTTGTGCGGGAATTGCCAAGCCTTCCTTTTGAGTTGAAGGTTCAAAGTTAAAGGGTGAAAGTTCAACATCCTTCACGGGCATGGCGAAGATGAAATTTTCCAAATGCGGTTGGAAGGTTTTCCAATTATGAGCATCGAGCGTCACATTACAGAGCAGGGTCTTGCTGTTAATAAGCGTCTCGCGGATGGTCTCCAACTTCTTCAGCACGTTCACCCATTTTTTATCGATCTCGGTTACGAGTTCGCGCAGCGCAAACAGGTAACCAATGCCCTTGGTCTGATCGTTGATGTAGCCTGTGCCGCCAAACTGCGAGCGTAGGCGCATATTCGCAAAGCGGTGCCCCGCGGGTGCCAAGCCAGATTCCAAGCCTGCTTTCTCTTCCATCACAATTTGTTTGAGGCGTTCTTTGTTGTCGAACTTCACGGTCAAGAGGATGTCGCGCAGGATGCTTAACATCTCGTTGGCTTGACTCATGGTGGACTTGCCGCGGACGGTGAGATACGCGCGGCTCTCTCTGCTCCCTTGCAGGGTGGCTGTGACCGACGAGCCGTAGATTCCGCCGGTGCTTTTCCCGATCCGCTGCGACAGTTTTACGTAGTCTTCGGTTTCGGTGCCCACCTCGAACAGTGCGCGGGCGAAGACTTCTGTCAGCGGCAGGAGTTCCTGCGGCATGGCACGCATGTCGAAGGCAAGGTCGAGATAGACGATGCCGTTGGTGAAGATGTCGTGATACAAAACTTTCGAGTCTTGTACTTGAATTTCTTCGATCGGAATCGTGCGGGCTTGTTTATCCAAATCTTCCAAATCCAAGACGGGCAGTTTTGCCAAGTCTTCAGCCGAGTCGGGAGTCTCTTGGCGGATCTTCAACTTCTCGGTGTTCTCAATATGCTTGCGGATCTCGTCATCGCTCATGGTCTTTCTGGCAGAATCCAGCCTGAGCGTTTCTTCCGCTTCGAGGCGCTGAGCCAGTTCCACGTCTGGTGTGAGGCGAATGACCGTGCGGTGGACGTTATCCAGCAGGTGAGTCTGAATCATCTTTTCAAAATAGCGCGAGTCGGCGGCGAGTCGATTTTTGATCTCGGCGAGCGGGGCTTCGAAGGCGAGGGTTTTGAAGGCGTCGTCATCGTAGAGCCAGGTGGAGAGGGCGCGCAGCATGATGGCGATGCCGCGTGGGAAGCCGCCGGTATTGTTTTCGCGCATGGCGAATTCGAGCGTGTTGATCGAGGCGGCGATGGTGTCGGGGTCGATGCCTTCGTGGACGAGTTTTTGCAGAGTGTCGAAGATGAGCGTTTCGATCTTTTTGGCGTTGCGGGCTTTGGTGCCTTTGAGACCTGTAGAGAAGATCATCTCGTGTAAGTCGCTTTCGAGACCGATGCCTGCGAGGTCTTCACCCAAGCCGGAGTCTGTGAGTGCTTTATACAGCGGAGAAGCGGGTGTGCCAATGAGCGCGTGTGTGAGAATGCGGAAGCTCATCGCCTGCACGGGGTCGGAGGCGTCGGGCAGTTTCCAGTTGACGGTGAGGAAATGTTTTTTGTCGAGGTCTTCGCTTTCGGTGGCGAGGTAGGGGAACTCGAGTTTCTTGGCTTTCTTGAACGGCTTGGCAAGCGGCACTGCCGATTTGATCTTCTTCTTTTTGAACGGCTTGAGATAACCATCCATCAGTTTGAGGCGCGTGTCGGGGTCGTCGTTGCCGTAGAAGAAAATGAACGAGTTGGAGGGGTGATAGTAGGTTTCCCAAAATGAGAAGAAGTTTTCGTATGTGAGATTTGTGATTTCTGCCGGGTTGCCGTCAGAGTCCACGCCGTAGATGTGCTTGGGGAACAATGACTCGATGATGACCTTGGCAAGATAATTATCGGGCGAGGAATACGCGCCCTTCATTTCGTTGAAGACCACGCCTTTATACGTCAGCGGCGCGGATGGGTCTTCGATCTCGTAGTGCCAGCCTTCTTGCATGAGAGTCTGTTCGCTAAGGATGGGATTGAAGACCGCGTCAATGTAGACATCAATGAGATTATAAAAATCTTTTTCGTTCTGGCTGGCAACGGGGTAACAAGTTTTATCAGGGAAAGTGAACGCGTTGACAAAGGTCGCCAGTGAGCCTTTGAGCAATTCCACAAACGGTTCTTTGACCGGGTATTTCTCTGAGCCGTTCAATACGGAATGTTCGAGGATGTGCGCCACGCCGGTTGAGTCTTTGGGCGTGGTGCGGAAGTTGATGCTGAACACTTTATTTTCGTCGTCATTGATAACCGAGAGCAGGCGTGCACCAGTACGTTTGTGTTCCCACAGTTGCACCAGTGAGTTGATCTCGGGGATTTGTTGTTCTTTGATAAGGGCGAAAGATTTGGTCATGGTTTCCTTTGGGTTACAAGTTATAGGTTACAGGTTATAGGTTACAGGTTTAAGGTTACAGGTTTAAGGTTCATAACTTGCGACTTTCAACTTTTAACTTGCAACCTTCAACCTTCATCCTGTAACCTTCAATTTTTTTCTAAATT
>JBDKJK010000318.1:0-2816 GCA_039796675.1 Chloroflexota bacterium | reverse complement strand
TTTGTGTAAATTGCTCATCTCAACTTTAGTGTCTTCAAAGTTCTTGTAATCACTGTTCTAAACTTTTAGGGCAGTCGGCTGGCTATACGCGCGTTTGCGCTTTTCGCCCATAAACTCATCTTTCGTCACGTTAATTAATTCCCTCTGCCAATAACTGGATTCCGCTTTTCGTCTTATATACTTTCTCGAGTTTTTACTGGGAAAAAACTACGCTTAAAAATAGGTTATTAATTCCATATAAAAAAATAATTCGTATATATTAAAAAGGTTGCAATGCCCTTGCAATTTTGTAAGGCACTAATCCTATTCTAATCTTCTTGCAATTAAAGTCAATGGCTAAATTAATAAATACAAGGTTTTAGAGGGAATATTGGCAGCCTAACAAGCAGGTTACAATATGCACATGCCCTCCCTAGCGGACAAACTCAAATCGCTCGGCGTGAAGACGGCGAACACGCTTCCTTCCCCGCCCCAACCTGAGCGCCAGTCTATCGACTCGGTCGTCGCCGGGAGTTTTATCGCCACTCCACATGGTGAGGCGTTTGTCTCTGAACAGGTCTACGACTCTACATATCAACATGGGAACTTCCCTGTTCTTTCTTCTTTCCCTCTTTCTTTGATATCCCAATGGGCAAACGACCCACGCATTAACCAATTACCGATTACCAAATACGCCTTCTTAGATACTGAAACCTCCGGCGTCTCTGGCGGCACCGGCACCTATGCCTTTCTCGTCGGGGCGGCACGATTTGTGGACGGGAAATTTGTTATCAAGCAATTCTTCCTACGTGACCCTGCCGAAGAACCCGCCATGCTCGAAGCGCTGATCAACTTTCTCGCTCCCTGCGAGGGACTGGTCACCTTCAATGGCAAAGCCTTCGACGCGCCACTTCTCGTTACTCGTTACTCCCTACATCGCATTCCCGTCCCATTCAAAAATTATGCACACATTGATCTTTTGCCATTAGCAAGAAGATTATGGCGCGACCGTTTGCCTTCGCGCGCGTTGAAATATCTCGAAGAACATGTGATGGGTTTTACACGCTCTTCTGATGAAGTGCCGGGCTATGAAATTCCGTGGTTGTATTTTGATTATTTGCGCTCAGGAGATGCCCGTCCGCTTGGAGGCGTGTTCTATCACAACGCCATGGATATCGTAGCGATGGCGGCGTTGCTTGGGCACGTCAGCGAGATTTTGGCAGACCCGTATGATGGGCGTGTGGAGCATGGGCTGGATTTCATTGCAATGGGCAAACTCTTTGAAGACCTCGGTCATTGGGATGAGGCAGCACGTCTGTTCGAGCGTGGGCTCGAGCTTGGGTTGGGAGAATCAGATTTCGGCGTGGCAGTGAAGCGCATTTCCATCCTACAAAAGAAGCGCGGCGATATGGATCGTGCCATCGAGTTGTGGAAGGCAGCGGCGAAGCAGGGTCATATTTATGCTCATGTTGAGTTGGCGAAATATTACGAGCATAAGATGCGCGATGTGAAGTCTGCGGTGAAGTGGGCGAAGTCTGCTCGGGCTGAAGCCGAGAAAGCAAACCTGCCAGGCTATATGCGCACACATTGGTTGACGGAGATCGATCACCGCTTGGAACGCCTCATGCGGAAAGCGGGTTTATAATTGGGCAACCAACGATTGGAGAGAGAATATGCAAATCAATATTTCACATGAACAAGGGAACATTTCGGTTTTGCAGTTGGTGGGGCAATTGGACGGGCAGACGTATCAGAGCCTAATCACAGCGGCGCAAGATGCCAAGAACAGCGGCGCGAAAAACCTGTTGCTGGACATGAGTGAATTGACCTTCCTTTCGAGTGCGGGTCTGGTGGCTCTGCATGTGACTTCGTTAATCATGCGCGGCGAATCTATGCCAGATCTGGAGCATGGCTGGGCGGCGTTGAAGTCGGTGAACAAGTCGCGTGAAAGCGGAATGCAAGCGCATGTAAAACTGCTTAATCCGCGCTCTGAGATTGTCAACACGTTGAATATGGTCGGGTTCTCATCCTTCTTCGAGATATTCACCGACAAGCAAAAAGCTGTCGAATCATTTTCATAAATTCACGGAGTAACAGCGATGCGGGTCTTGCCTGCATCGCTGTTGCTTTATAGGTAACTTTATATGAAGCGCAACCTTGGAAACATTCTTTTTATTATTTTAGCAACAACAACTGTGCTCGTTTGGACGTTCTTTCCGCCTGAAAGCGAAGGTGTGGAGAACTATCTTCGTTATCAAGTCGGCATGACCGTTGGTTCTCTGGTCATTACACTGATGTCTTTTTCCTTGTTCATTTCCACACGTCCGCGTTGGGCAGAGCCGTACTTCGGCGGCTTGGACAAAATGTATATGACCCATCGCTATACATCCACCGCAGCATTTTTGTTGATGTTCGTGCATATTTTGATCGTGCCCTTGCATCTGGTGAATTTGGCGGTTGGGAACTATCTTGCCATTGTCTCTTTCCTGGGTTTCATCGCCATCGTCCTGCCAACGCTTGCGCCGCGCATTCCCTACCTTAGTAAACTGACCAGTGGCACCTATGAAGGCTGGAAGCGCCTGCATGGGTTCATCGGTATTTTCTTCATCCTCGGCTATCTGCATTCGATCACGGTCAATGCACCCACGACGAAAGTTGCCATCAATTGGAATCAGATTTTTGTTTTCCTTGGCATTGGTTCCTATATTTACACTGAGATTCTTGGGCGTTTTCTGGGCAAGCATGTCCAATACAAAGTTGAAGCGGTTAACCATCCCAACACCTCCACTACTGAAGTGGTGATGCGCGCCAAAGGCAAACCGATCAAACATGCCCAT
>JBDKJK010000317.1:0-15781 GCA_039796675.1 Chloroflexota bacterium | reverse complement strand
ACTCGATCTGCTCATTGCGCTGTCTAAAACTTTTACGCAAGGAAAGGCAGGTTTTCAGGTCAACCTTATCCGTCTCGGCGCTGGCTTCGGGGGAGACGTGCGGCGCTTGCTGAATGAGGTCCAGGTCGGCAGGGGAGAGCTGCAAGGTAAGAGAGGTGTAGATGCGCGTTCCCTGTAGAGTAGGAGCAGGCAATAGACTCAAATAGCGAGCCCAAGAGAGGGCTTCATTCGTCATGATCTCCGAAAGGGCAGTTCCCCAGGCACCATCAAAAAAGATATGCGATTGGTCGAACACAAAGGTTTCGCCAGTATCGAAGATCGTCAGCGCGTGCGAGCCAACTCCGCGTTCTGCTTGCCTGAGTTCTGAGAGCGGCAGGGCACGAGTGCGTAGATCGGTTGAGATCAAGATCGGAGCGAATTTCAAGTTATCCAGATCGTTAACCAGCACCGGGTTAAGTTTTGAGCGCAGTGCAGCCAAGGCAGAGCGTTGCACTTTTGCCAACGAAGAGATCTGCGAAGGTGAAGAGAATTGCGCATTCAGCAGTGCGGCAATTTGTGCCCGCGCCGTATTCACATCCAAAGGATTCCCGGCTTCGTCACAGACAGGCAGGAGAAAATAGCTGTCATTATGAATGATGCCGATCTTCGCATCTTGCAGGCTGAAGGGCACACGGGTTTCGCCATACGGACCTGGCTCGAGATACGCCGTGATCGACATCTGGCGTTGATAGGCATTCAAGTCTTGCCCGGCAATACTCTTGAACGTATCTGCCCAGGCAGCCAACACAGATTCGGGAATGGTCTGAAGTTTGCCTTGCAGGAAGTCATCAAACTTCTTACGACGATAAGCTGGGTAATCGTACTGCGCCCCGTCTTCTTCACGCCGGTAGGGTCGTTTCAGATCCCATTCACGCAAGATGCCTTTGGCACGTTGAGGCTCAAGCCGGGCATCGCGCATGGCTTTTTCAAGAGTTGAAACCGCTACACGTTCACGCCATTCATTTTCCAACAAGGCAGGGTATTGGTGCAAACAAGTGACACTCGCCATAAACCAGGCAGTCAGCCGGTCTACTTTACTGAGGCGAATGTTGTGTTGTTCGAGCAAGGTATCGAAGCCGTGCGTTTCGTTCGTATGGCGTGCTGTATCTTCACGCAAGGCATAATCAACGTAGAATTGCCATGTCCCTTCGGGGAATGCAGACTCAGGGTCTTTGCCTGCCAGCTTCAACAAGTTTTGGTATCCCCACAGCACCGCCGCAGGACCCGCAAAGAACGCCCCATACACTGCACTATCCAGGATCTGTTCCACGCCGCTAAAAAGCGCAGTTACATCCTGCTGTAATTTTTGCACCGGAATACGCCTGCCCGGAAGGCGTGCCAGCCCGCTTAAGATCATACCGGGCACGTTGCCAGCCGGCATGATCTTCGAAACCAACTGCACCACAGCCTCGATCTCAGGCAAAGTTAGGCGCGAAAGGTTCTGGGCGGTGATGGTCTTCATGACCGTGCGCAAACTGGCGGCGGTCAGCTCTGAAGCTTTGTTGAGGTGAGATTTGTCTGCGCTCATTAGATGAAATTATATTTCACGTTGCCTTTTGCTTCCCCTTTCACATCTTGCAAATTTGTTAGGCGCCGGATTTATAATCAACACATGACCATCCACGGATATCGGCTCTCATCCAATCAACTCATTCCGCTCGACCTTCACGCCTCAACCCTAGACGAGTTCACGGGTCGGGTTTCAGACGGCTTTTACACCACCTTCAGCACCCTCGCGCAGGGGACGAGAGTCCTCGGGTTGCGGGCGCACTTAAAGCGGCTGTACCAACCTGCACAGGAGTTTGGTCTGAATCCCTCTGCCAACGAACAGACAGTACGCCAGCACATTGCCAAACTGACAAAAGCAAATCTGCCAAAAGAGTCGCGTATTCGTTTGATTCTGACCAAAGATACGGGCGATGTGTATATTGGCATTCAACCATTAATTCCAGCACCCGAATCAGTCTATCGCGATGGGGTACACGTCCTCACTGCAAATATGGCAAGGCACGACCCACGCATCAAAGGGACAGATTTCATCACCCAAAGCGCCAACCTACGCAAGCTGGTGAAAGGCGATGTGTATGAGATTTTGCTCGTGCATATAGGCGGAATTTTAGAGGGAATGACTTCTAATTTTTATGCCGTGCGCTCACAGGGATTGCTTCGGGTGAAAGAGCATCACCCTCGCAATGACATAACGCTTATCACCGCCCAAAAGGGAATTTTGCTAGGCGTCACGCGCCGCGCTGTGTTGCAACTTGCAAGAAGGCAGGGAATGTCTATTGAGTATCGTCCGCCGCGCGTGGATGAGAAGTTTGACGAGGCGTTTCTTACATCTAGCTCGCGCGGTGTGGTTCCGATCGTGAAGATCGATGACAAGCGGGTGGGGCAGGGGGTGCCCGGAGCGTGGACAAACGCCCTCTCTTTAGCGTATCAGGCATACGTCTTGGAGAGAAGCGAAGCCATCCTATAATTGCCTCCTACCAAAGTTATTGTGAATAACTTACTAAAGTTAATTGCCGCCCTATTTTTGTCTGCATATAATGAAAGAGGTTGAATTTTATAAATAGGAGAATATTATGCAGAAGAAATTTTGGATCGTCTTTACGTTGATTTTGTCGGCTTGCGGCGGGGCTGCTCAACCGCAAGTGGTGACCGGGTCTGGGGATATTGCAGGGGCTGTGGATCAATATCGCGCTCTGCTCGGTGAGAACAATGGCGGTGAACCTGGCACGAAGGGACCGACCGGATACCGTGAGATTAATTGGGATTCTTTGCCCGATGAGCTTTCTGCGCCAAAATTTTATGTTTCAGATTTCTTCAATCAACCCGAAGCGCCGCGCGCGCGTGGAATTGTGTTGAACACTCCCGGCGAAGGGTTAATGGTGAGCGCGAATGCAAGCAACCCCAATGGCACCCTGCCGCGCTTTGGCAACATCAACCCGCAATATGCCGACATCTTCAAGACCTTTAGTGATGAAAAATTATTCTCGCCCATCGGTAGCAACCTGGTGGTGATTACTTTCTTTGTGCCTGGCACAAATACACCCGCCACCGTGCGCGGATTTGGTGCCGTTTACACTGATGTGGACACATCACATACTGCCTTTGAGTATTTTGACAAAGATGGCAAGTCGCTGGGTAGTTTTGAAACACCGATCTGTGACGGATGTCTTTCGTTCTTGGGTGTGGCATTCGAAGAAGCCATCATCGCCAGTGTGGAAGTCCGCTATGGGACGGGCGCACTCGGTCCCGATGATGGGGCAGGGGAGGTGGATGTGGCGGTGATGGATAATTTTATTTTTGGTGAACCGCAAGCGATTGAGTGATTTTTTATAAACGAAGAGACTGTCATCTTGGAGGTGACAGTCTCTTTTTGATTCGGTGGGGTAGGGGAGACTATTTCTTTTTTTCGAACACATCATGATACGCTTTGTCCAATTCATCATCAGATAGATGTGTATAACGTTGTGTAACTTGAATATTTTTGTGGCGCGCAAGTTCTTGTGCAATTTTGAGGTTGCCCGTGCCGCGCAAAACCGTAGTGACAAAATAGTGACGGAACGAATGCGGCGTAATTTTGCCGATCATTTCTTTTCCAAGGATTTGTTCCACACGTTCTTTGACAATATTTCTTCCTGTGGTTGGTGTGATAGGTTTAATCTTTTTCCCGGCGCCTTTATCATGCCGCGCAAACAAGGGGAGCGAGCCAAGGGGTTTGCCGGAGTTCCCATCTAACACTGCACGTTGTGCTAGATATTCTTTCATCGCCTGCAGCGAACGGGTTGTGAAACGAATTACAGCTTGTTTGTTTCCTTTCCCAATGACAACCGCTCTTTGTTCGTTCCAATCAATATCGCCACGACGAACATTACAGGCTTCATGCACACGAAAACCAGTATCTGCCAGGGTCAATAGGAATGCTCTGTCTCGATATGCGCGTAGTTTAACGTTGAGGATTTCTTCCTCATCATCTTGAGTGCCTGTTATGAGATTATCTACATGCTCGACCTTATTTAAAAGGCTTTCAATGTCGTGCGCTGGAAAATCTGGAATGCGTACCCCAGGACGGCGTGACCGTTGACGTATGAGCACTGCCACGCGAGATTGGTTGACCGGTGCAAGCCGCTCGGAATCAATGTAGAGATAAAAGCCTTTGACCGCCTGCAAATACAATTGCTCTGTTGCGGGGGAGAAAACATGTAAATGGTCAACAAGTGGGACCAAGAGCTCTTCTGTAAGATTTTCAATTGGGGCAGTGGATGGGTCTAGAGTTTGTTTGTGTAGCACTTCGCTGAAAACTTGTAGTGCGTTTTTATACGAAAGCTTTGTGTGCTTGCTACGGGAGCGCTCCACAAGACGCAAATACGAGTTCATCACATCTGAAATGGTTTGTGGAAGTTTCTCACTACGGCTTGACATGGCGTCATTATACGAATTTCTCTATTCTTGTCAATGCTTTCGATAATAATACTTATCGAAAGCATAAGAGATAAAATGTCAGTTCGAGGCAAAGCCAAGGCAACTCCCACTCCCCCACGTGGAAATTTGCAGATCAAATTTCGTTCTGCATGCATTCATAAAATTGGGGAAGCCAAGCGGCTACTGAACGCCAAATTCATCATTCCACACCACATTGTGCATTCTGCATTTGCCCTTCTCCCCTACCCCACGAAATGGACTGGTAAAATTTGTTCGGCGCTCCAGACCTGTCAGGTCTTTTATTTAGGAGAAATATTTTTGTTCGAGCTATAAACAAATAGGAGTCACATCCCCCATGACCGACTACCCCTCACCCAAACACGTTGCCCAAAAACTCGTCGAATCTGCAGTGACCGTTGAACATGCTGCCATCCGGCAAGACTTGCGCGAAGGCGTGGAGACCATCAACTATCTGCTCACCCTGCTCAATGAATGCGCCGACTATATCGAATCGGTCAAGGAATACGAGAAGCCGCCGCGCTTTATTCTGGCGGTGCGTGAAGCCCTAGCCGATAAATAATAGCCAGGCACTCCTCCCCATCCGCCTTTTCATCCCTTCGGGCTTAGAACCGAGTATGTTAAGTTAATTAAAACTGCCTTGCGAGAGTCGTATAATTCTGCGCATGAAAACCAGCGTACGGTTGAATGCCAAAGCATTCCCCGTCATCGGCGCACTTGCTCTTCTCATGCAGATCCTCGACCCTTCGCGTGTCTGGGTCATTTTGCTGATCGGCATGGGTGGCACCTGGCTCTTTTGCCTTTGGTGGGTTCGCGGACTCGCGCGCTCACTCACCTTCAAACGCGAAATGCGCTTCGGCTGGGCTCAAGTCGGCGATAAGCTTGAAGAACGCTTTACCCTCACCAATTCATTCAATTTACCCGCAGTGTGGGTCGCCGTAGAAGACCAATCCACCCTGCCCGATCACTACGCCTCCCTCGCCACAGGGGTCGATGGCAACTCCACCTCTCAATGGAAGATCCTTTCGCAATGTACACATCGTGGGGTTTTCACTTTAGGCAATACAAAACTCGAAACCGGCGACCCCTTCGGCATATATACGCTCACTTTCGAAGATCCGGCAAATTCGATCCTTGTTGTCGTGCCGCCAGTTGTCTCTCTGCCGCGCTTCAATATCCTCACCAGCGGTTGGGCAGGTGAAGGCAGACCCAGCCCGCGCTCGTTGGAGGAGACCAACAACGCTTCGCACACTCGCGAAATGTCTTCCGGCGATTCGATCAGGCTCGTACATTGGGGCACCACCGCCCGCAAGAACAAACTGCACGTCCGCGAATTTGAGGGCACCCACGCAGGTGACTGGTGGATTCTGCTCGACCTACACAAAGACTCACAATCCGGCACCAGCTGGGACTCTACCGAAGAACACGCCGTCATTCTGGCATCTTCTCTCATTACCCAAGGGTTGAACGAAGAGCATTCCGTCGGTTTAGCTATCAATGGGCACGAGCCCACTTGGCAGGTTCCGCGCCGCAACGACTATCAAACGCGTGCATTGCTACGGTTGCTGGCAGTGGCAAAACCTTCAGAGCACACCCTCAAGGAATTTATCCAACGTAACAGCCGTTCACTCGGTCGGCGCAGTAGCCTGCTCATCATCACAGCCTCATTTGACCCAGCCTGGGTAGAGTCTCTCGTCCCACTCATGCGGCGCGGCATCTTGCCCACAGTCTTTCTATTTGATGCGAATACCTTTGGCAGAAGTGCCGATACAAAAGCGGTTTCGTCCACGCTCCAATCGTTAGGGGTGCCGTGCCATATCATCCCAAAAGAACTGCTGGATAACAAAGGAGCGCAGCCCGGTCATGAAGGCGAATGGGAATGGCGAGTTATCGGAACGGGTAAAGCCGTAGCCGTAAGCAAACCCAGCGCCGATTGGAAAGGCTTGGAATGATCGTACGCCTTGTACGCCTCCTCTTTACTGCCGACGTAATGGGCATACTGCTCATCCTTTCTGCACTTGCCGTGCTCACGTCGGGCGTCGCTGCTTCGGTGCCGGGCGCGCTCAACACCCAATATTTTTTTCTGATCTGTCTTGCTGCAGCAGTCGCCGGCTTCGGCGGGAGTAAAACTCGAAGAAACGGCACACAAGCATCAGCGGGGATCGCGGCGCTGGGCTTCCTCCTGATATGGATCGTAGGTGCGCGTCTGACTCAGCCGTTGCTGAATCTCCTCACTGCAATTTTTTCCACACTGAACACGTGGAGACCCAACGCGCAAATAGACATGGCTGGCATACAAGCCGCCTGGCAAGTAATAGCAGATGCATCGGCTGTATTGGTGGTGCGCCTGCAAACTTGGCTGGTGGGCTTCAATGAAAACATCAGCGTCAACGACCCGCTCATTCGCAGTCTGTTTTGGATCCTCGTCCATTGGCTGGTTTCTGCATGGTTGGGTTGGTTCGCTGAAAAACGGAATGCTCTCGTTGCTTTATTGCCGGCATTAACAGTGCTGACCGTTGTAATGGCATACAGCGAACGGCGTGTTGAATATCTATTGTCTCTGCTCATCATTTTGCTTTTGCTGATGGGCATCTGGCATTACAAAACGCATACCATTCTGTGGCAGAAAACGCGGGTCGATTTTTCTGAAAGCATCTCTATAGATCTGGGTTCAGCCGTGGTTGCCATTACCTTCATCGTCTCTTTGCTTGCGGCGGTCACGCCATCGCTATCATGGAATGACCTCGTTGAACTTTTGCACAAACGAAATGACAACGATACAGCCGAAATGCTTGGCATTCAACGTCCTGTCGGCTCTATTCAGGCATCCCCCACCCAATCACCATCCATGCCGCGTGACCATTTACTAACCGGTGGTTTTGCAAATTCTGAAAAAGTCGTCATGATCATTTTCACTGGCGAGTTGCCGCCTGTGCCAACTGAAATGCTGCCTGCACCCGTCCCGCAATATTACTGGCGCAATGTTGTCTACGACCAATACATGGGCACAGGCTGGGCTTCGAGCCTTACAAGCAAACAAAGCATCACAGCCAACACACCTCTGCTGCCCGCTCTCTTGAACGAATATCACCTGATCAAAATGGATGTGCAGATGGTCGAACCTGAAGGCAGGATTTTCTGGAGCGGGACCTTGTTCAGCCTCGATGTGCCTTTCACCGCTCAATGGCGCATCCGCCCTACCTCAGACCTGTTCGCCAATCAGACGGCTTTAATCCAAGCCGATCTCTTCGCCGCAACCAGTGATGTCACCGCCTATCATGCAGAGACCTACATCCCTGCTCCCTCTCTCGATGATTTGCGCTCGGCATCAACTGAATACCCTGAAGATATTTTCAATCGCTATCTTGTTCTACCGCGCGATGTGCCAGAGCGAGTCCGCACCCTTGCGTTTGAGATCACAGAAGGCATTGAAAATCCCTACGACAAAGCCAAAGCCATCGAAACCTATTTGCGCAAGACCTACCCGTACGATCTCGAAGTCCCTGCTCCCCCATCGAATCAGGATGTGACCGATTACTTTCTCTTTGACCTAAAGAAAGGCTATTGTGATTATTACGCCACAGCCATGGTCGTACTTGCGCGCAGTAACGGGCTGCCCGCACGCTTTGTGTCTGGGTACTCGCCGGGTCTGTATGATGCTCCCAATGCACGTTATGTGATTCGTGAACTAAACGCCCATTCGTGGGCAGAGGTCTACTTCCCTGAGATCGGCTGGGTCGAATTTGAGCCAACTGCTTCGTTGCCAGAAATCGAACGTACTGCCGAGGAATTCATTCCACTGCCAGATGATGAGAATCAAGAATCCGCTGCCCAGCTTCTAACACGGTTCCGGCTGGAACAGATTCTGCTTTGGCTTTCACCTTTACTCGGCATCTTTGCCTTAGCATTCCTATATTTCACAGTCATCGAGCGCTGGCTAACCTTAAGGCTCGAGCCTTCACTTGCACTCGAACGCATTTACCAGAATTTTTATCGCGCCGGGCGCCCTCTCACTGGCGCATGGAAACGCTCAGGCACCTCATCGGAATATCACGATACGATTATTGAAGCTGTAAACCGAATCAAATCGCCTGCATCGCTTGCACAAACGCTTCGCCAATTAAAAGAGAATGCATCTGCATTAACTCACACATATCAGAATTCGCTATTTATTGATTATCACTCCACCCATGCAGATGCGCTGCGTGCATGGCAGATATTGAAACGATTGCGTCATCAATTATGGCTTGCAAACATATTAATCCGCTGGAACAAATTAAAAAGAAACAAATAATAAAATAAAGAGATACGTTTATTTTATTATTTCTATACCTTAAAATATTTTGATTGAGTGTAAAAACACTTGAATTATTTTTTATTATGGCTATACTAATCCTAATCGTTTATCAATTACGAATAGGAGAAATAAATAATGTCTGCAACAAACACGATGGACAAATTATCCATCAAGACCGAAAACAAATTCAGAACGCTTACGACAAAACAATACTATAAGAAAGGTGAAGTTATTTGCTCCATGCCGAGCGAGAACATCACCAACAAGCCCAATCGCTTCACTGTGCAGATCGCACGTGATCGCCACACACACGTTGGCAAACTTGCGGCACTCAATCACTCGTGTGACCCCAACGTTATTCTTGACACCGAGAATATGGAAATGGTCGCAGCACGTGATATAGAAAAGGGAGAAGAATTATATTTCTTCTATCCCTCCACTGAGTGGCAAATGGATGCACCTTTCATCTGCTTATGCGGTTCGGCAAATTGCATCAATGTTGTGGCGGGTGCGCGTTTTCTGCCGTTATCTACGCTGGAGCGCCATTATCTCAACCCGCACATCCGCGATCTCATGGTTGAATTACTCCAAGCGACAAAGAACAATCTGGAAAAGATCAAACCCTAGGTAAATACACAAAACGTCCGAAACCACAAAGGCTTCGGACGTTTTGTGTATCAGATAAAGCTAAATGGTCTCTTATAGCTTCTGATGCAGGGCAAGCAATTTGTAGGCACTGCTCCATGGCTTTCCAAGCCGATGATTATCTGAAACTTCGATCTTGCTAAATTTCTGCGCAATAGATGGCATCATAATCGCGATGGTTGCCCAATCATCAGAAAGTACGGCATCTTTCAATTTCGAAGCATATTGCGAAGCCCACATCCATTCCATGCGGAATTTGTCAGCTTTTACCCAATAATCACGCTTCTCCCAAGCTGCCACAGAAGAGTCGATCCCTTCAGAAATGGCTTGCAAAGCAAGCGCGATGTAAGCCGCCTGATCTTTCGTTTCAGGGGTGACCTGGCTTTGTTTCGCCAATTCTCGAATGCATAAAACAATCGACTTCGACAAGCGGGTTCTTTCTTTTCCAACAGAATCGGGATTGATCAATCGGCTCAAGGTGTTCTCCTGGGGAATTTACAATCGCGCGATTATACCGCCAGTTTCTATTTCTTCGGATAAAATAGCGCGGATATGACTCACAAAATCACTGCTATTATCTTCGACCTCGGGAACGTGCTGATCGGCTGGGATGTTTATCGTTTATACGAACGCCTCCTCCCAGACCGGGCAACGATTGACCGCTTTCTCGAACAGACTCGCTTCATGGAGTGGAACGCAAAACAGGATGCTGGTCGTTCCTTTCGTGAAGGCGTAGCAGACCTCTCCAGCCAATTCCCACATTATGCCGAATTGATTCAGGCATATGACACGCACTGGGAAGAAAGTATTACACCGCCCTATGAAGGAACCGTTCAGATCGTTCGCGACCTCAAGCAAGCTGGTTGGTCTTTATACTTGCTTAGTAATTTTTCGGCAGAGAAGTTTGAGAGCATAAAGAATCAGTTCGATTTTTTTGACCAGTTCGACGATATGATCATTTCAGGCGAACATAAGCTCATTAAGCCAGAGCCTGCTATTTTCAATCTCACCCTAACCCGCATTGGGCGTTTAGCTGAGGAGTGTATCTTCATTGATGATTCGCTGCCAAATATTGAGACAGCGCGTGCGTTGGGGTTCCACGCTATTCACTTCACCTCCCCCACTCAACTGAGGGCAGAGCTAGTCAATTTAGCCATAAAAGGAATCAATTAATAATGATACAGAACTTACAGCAAAACATGCTTGAGGCAATAGAAGTTGAATTGAAGCGACAGGTGAGTAGGTTAGACCAACCGCGTACCAGACTATTTCATGAGATGTTGACCTATCATATGGGTTGGACGGGTGAGGGAGCTGGTTCACAGGCAACGGGGAAGCGCATTCGTCCGTTGATTACTTTGCTTTCGGTTGCTTCTATTAATGATAGTGGGAATGAAAAAAGTAAAGTTATTAATTGGCTACACGCAAAATCACTTGCTGCCTCTATCGAACTTGTTCATAATTTTTCCTTGGTACATGACGATATTCAAGATAACTCAGATCTTCGACGTGGGAGAAAAACAGCTTGGGTAAAATGGGGCGCACCAATGGCGATCAATGCTGGGGATGCCCTGTTTGTGATCGCCAACCAAGCTGCTCTTGATTTACGTGAACATTATCCAGCAGACATGGTTGTTCGCGCGGCAAGCATATTAAATGACTGTTGCTTAGATCTCACCAAAGGTCAGTTCTTGGATATGTCCTATGAAGAACGTACTGATCTTACAATGGAAGATTACTGGCCCATGATCGGCGGGAAAACCTCTGCCCTGCTCTCTGTTTGTACCCAGATTGGAGCACTTCTTGGCTACGCGAAAGAAGATAAAATAGAGTTATACCGTCTCTTTGGTTACAACCTTGGGCTCGCATTTCAAGTTCAAGATGATATTCTTGGAATTTGGGGCAACGAAGCTCTGACGGGAAAATCTGCGGCAAGCGATTTGGTTGAAGGAAAGAATTCCCTCCCTGTTTTATATGCACTAGAAAAGAATGGCGAGTTTGCGCGCCGCTGGAGTCAAGGCCCGATCACAGCGGATGAAGTTGGAACAGTTGCTGCTTTGTTGGAAAAAGAAGGCGGAAAAGCCTATGCAGAAAAAATGTCTGAAGAGCTGACTCAAAAAGCACTTGGATATTTACAGGAAGCAGACCCACAAGGCGAAGCTGGAGAGGCAATTCTTGGGTTGGCGAACATGCTCCTGAAACGCAAGCAGTAAACCGTTAAGGGCGAAGCGGTTTCATCCGCTCTTAATTCGACTTGACACGACTTTTTAGCGTGACGTATAATCCTGCTGTTGTTACTGCGGGTGTAGTTCAGTGGTAGAACATGTGCTTCCCAAGCACAATACGCGGGTTCGATTCCCGCCACCCGCTCTTAAAAAGCCGAGGAGCACCCCGCCTCGGCTTTTTGTTATGCTATACTACTGTAAGCAAAAGTTAAAGTAAGTTGTAAGGTTGCTGTTATGGACATAACCCGGCATTAAAGTAAAATTCTGCTCGGAGTAAGTAATGCCATGACAATCACTGGAAATACAATCTTGTATGTGGAAGATAATCCTGATAACCGCAACCTGATCCGTAGAGTTTTGAATGCAGAGGGTTATATGGTGGTTGAAGCGTCGAACGCAGACCTTGCATTCAACAAGCTCGAAAATGAACCGATCGACCTGATCTTGATGGACATCAACATGCCCGACATGGACGGATATACATTGACAGCAAAGATCAAGAAAATGGAAAAATATAAAAACATCCCAATCGTGGCAGTAACTGCTAATGTGATGCGCGGCGATCGCGAGAAGTCGCTTGAAGCAGGATGTGACGGTTATATTCAAAAGCCTATTGACATCGACACACTCGCACAGCAGATCGAACGTTTCATTACAAGGAGACCGAATGCCTGATCAAGACCAATCCCCTGCTGTATCTGATACTCAGCCCATCCGCAAGCCGACCATCCCGAAGGATGCGGCGGTGTTGGTGGTGGAAGACAATGTCTCAAATTTTGTTCTGATCGCCCGCATGTTGGGCTACTTGGGAATCCATTGTGAATGGAAGACTTCAGGGTATGAAGTGGTTGAATATGCCGATACCCTTCCCAGGTTAGACCTTATCCTTATGGATATTCGCCTGCCGTATGAGGATGGATACGGCGCCTTGAAAAAAATCCGCGCTTCAGAACGATTCAAGTCTGTGCCGATCATTGCCGTTACAGCAGAAGCCAGCCAAGAACAGATGAAGAAGGCAAAAGAATCAGGTTTTGATGGCTTTTTAGGAAAACCCCTTGACCCGGATCGTTTCCCGGACCAAATTCGCCGAATTTTAAACGGAGAACCTGTCTGGGAATTTAGTTAGTAAGGTTGTAAAATTGCTAAATGACAATCCCAGCAGCGACACAAAAGCATGAGGAAGTAAAAGGAAAGTTTAAGGGCAGCCTTACCAGCACTCTCGTTAGGACGCTTTTAATCTTTACATTTATTCCGCTTGCCCTCATGTCGGGCGCTGCTTATTTTCGAGCTCGGGCATTACTGAGAGATCAAGCAAGTACACAAACCAAAAACCTCCTGGCAAACCAGATCGAAGTGGTTACCCGCGAGGTTCAATTGAAGGAAACAAAATTATTAAAGCAATTCGAAGGGGAAGATGCAACAGTGCTTATCGAGACGGCGCTGCACGCCAACCCTCAAAGCAATCAATTCCGCGATATTCGCAACCGTTTCACCGAAAATCTCTTAGTTAAGGGGTCTGCTGGTTATCTGGAAAGTTTTGACTCATTCCTCCTTGTAGATGATGATGGGAATATCAAACTTGCAAGCAATGCAGAATGGCAAGGGCTTTCGGTCGATCCAAATCTGTTTCAGGTAGAAGGTGCTCAATCGTTTCTGCTTTATGGGCTTCCCCCATTTTACGATAACGAATTCGTCCTTTTAACCGTGGTTGAATATCAGACCGAACGCGGTTCAACGCTGGGCATGTTGGTTGGTATAACTGAATCAGAAAATTTGAAAGCCATCCTTCAACCGCTTAACGGACTTGCACCCTATGCAAGAACCTACTTCATCCTTCCTGATGGTCAATCGATTGCAGTAAGCCAAAATGATGGTGCCTTCGAGCCTGCCACCATTGATGCTAATTCAAGCAGCCGTATCTACGCAGAGTTGGAAAAAAATCAGGCGCTTCCAAGCTCTTCCCCTACTCCGCTTGATATTACCCTGGGGAACAATCAACAGTTTCTCGCCCAAGTGATCTGGCTGCCGGCGATTCAAAGCGGCGTTCTCCTTGCTATCGAGTCCAATTCCATTTATAGCCAAATCAATAGTCTGGCTCCATTCACTATTGCACTCGTACTTTTAACTGCTGCCGCAATGGGCATGGTTCTATATTATGGAACGAAGCGAGTCATTCAGCCTTTACAAGCTCTCTCTGCCGCTACCCGTAAATTTGCAAAGGGTGATTGGGCTCAGCGTGCAGAGGTTACAGGCACCGGAGAGATCAGCGAACTTTCTTATTCATTCAATTACCTTGCCGACCAGGTGGAAGAAAGTTACAAATCGCTTGAACAGAAAGTACAAGAGCGAGCGCGTCAGATTCAAACTGCAGCCGTGGTAGCGCAAAACGTCACTACGATTCCCAATCTCGATGACATGTTAAATAAGACTGTCGAATTGTTAGTGCAGCAATTCGATTTTTACCAAACCAGCATATTTTTGGTTGATGGAAGCGGAAAATATATTGACTTTAAGACTGGTTACGGATCCGCTACAAAGGGGCTTGTTGAACAACAGTATCGCCTTGAAGTCGGTTCAGGGTCAGTCATTGGCTGGGTGGCAGCAAATAATGAAGTACGCGTCGCATCAGATGTCACTGAAGATGAGCTCCACCTCAAGAACGAACTTCTTCCCGAAACTCGTTCTGAAGCTTGCGTGCCCATTTCGCTTGGAAATATTGTCCTTGGCGTTCTGGATGTTCAAAGCACTCAGCCAAACGCATTTAGTGCTGATGCTATTGTCATGCTCCAAACCCTTGCCAGCCAGATTGCCGCAGCCATTCAGACAGCCGGGTTGGTTGAATCAAGCCAGGTTAATTTTCAAGAACTGGATCGGCTCTATCGGTCTAGCCGTTTGATCGCTGAAGCAGGAGAGGAAGCAGATATTCTGCTTGTAGGTGGGCAAATCTTGAAAGTTGCTCCATATCCGATCATCCTTTTTCGAATGGCAAACAATAATCTCAAAATCATTTCAACGTCCGAAATGATTCGCGATCAGGTTCCAAAAGACCTGTTGGATAAAGGAATCCAAATTAACGCACAAGAGTTAGAGGCTTATCTTTCTCGCGGATCTATATTAGCCTCACTCTTAAGCCCCGACCTGCCACAACCACTCAAAGATGGTCTATATTCGCTTGGGTTTTCAAATGCCACCTTTTTACCTATCCGAGGGCAGGCACATATTGATGCTTTGATTTTGATCGGTTTGAATCAGGCAAATCCTTCGCAGATTTCTATACAGCCTTATGAAAACCTGGCTGGGTTAATGTCTGTAACGTTACAGCGTGCGAATGCAGTTGCAGTAACTGAAAAGCATCTCAAAGAAATGGAAGCTCTTGTTTCAATCAACGAATTGATCTCATCAATAACAGACACTCAAGGGTTTTTCCTAGCTTTGCTATCAAAAATCCAACAGATCATTGGAGATTACAATCTCATCGTCGCAATGTATGATGAGACAAATAACACTCTTCGTATTCCGTTCAGCTACGAGAATGGAAAGATCCAGTCGATTCCCCCATTCCCATTGGGCGAAGGGCTCACCTCGATTCTGATCCGAACACGTCAGCCTCTCCTGTTGGTAAAGGATACGGAGAAAAAAGCGGCTGAGCTTGGAGCGAAAGTAGTTGGTAAACCCGCCAAATCTTGGATGGGCGCGCCCATGCTTTTACGTGGTATTCCGATCGGAGCTTTAATTATTCAAGACCTGAATCACGAAAATGTTTTCGATGAAAATGATCTTCGATTCTTCACCACGGTTGCGAGTCAGGTTGCGGGTGTGGTGAAGAATGTTCAAATGCTGGATGAAAGCAAGCAAAAAGCGATTCAAGTAGAGACCGCAGCCGAGATCGCTCGCGATATTAGTGGCTCGTTGAATCTGGACGAGTTGCTTTATAAGGCAGTAAATCTCATCCGCGACCGATTTAACTTCTATCATTCTGCCATCTTCCTTATGGACCAGCCCGGTGAGTTTGCCGTTATTCGAGAAGCAACCGGAGATGCTGGAGCGCAAATGAAACGCCAAGGACATAAGATCGGCGTTGGATCAAAATCGATTGTGGGTTTTGTAAGCGGAAAAGGCGAAACCTTGGTTG
>JBDKJK010000316.1:0-3519 GCA_039796675.1 Chloroflexota bacterium | reverse complement strand
AACACATCGCGGATGTGGAACGCCTGCGCAAGTCTGGTGAGATGAGCAACGAAGCTTATCTCTCACGCCTCAAACGCCTGCGCGGCGACCTCGCCGAGAACGAAGCCGCCTTCAAAACTGCGAACTTCCCCATCAAAACCGAAACCTTCGCCTGCCCCAACTGCGGTGGTACGTTGGAATTGGGTATGGATAAGTGTGAGTATTGTGGGCAGGTAATACTTTCGTAATTCGTGATACATAGTGCGTAAAAACTCCCGTCCATGTTGTGGGCGGGAGTTTTAATTTCTTTCCTCTTTCTTCTAACCTTTAACCTTCAACTTGCAACCTTCAACCTCTAATATAACGGCAAACTCTTGTCCACTTCCTCTGCCCAGGCGTTGATGCCGCCTTTGAGGTTCTTCATCTTCTTGAAGCCAGCGGAGGAGAGAATTTCAATCGCGCGAGCGGAGCGGGATCCGCGCTTGCAGAAGACGACCATCTCTTCAGCAGAGTCTAACTCTGCCATGCGTTGGGCAACTTCACCAAGCGGAATGTTCTTAGCGCCTTGGATGGCGGCGATCTCCAACTCGTGAGGTTCACGCACATCGAGCAGAATCAGGTTCGGTTCGCGTTCGAGGCGTTCTTTCAAATCCTGTGCTGAAATATCCCAGCCCGCACCCGCAGAGGTATCATCCGCGTGGTGACCGGGGACGCCGCAAAATTCTTCGTAGTCGATCAACTCTTTGATATCAGCATTTGGTCCGCAGACACGGCAGTTGGGATTCTTCTTGAGTTTGACAAAGTCAAAGGTCATATCCAACGCGTTGTAGAGCAGTAACTTGCCAATGAGCGGTTCGCCAATGCCAAGCAAGACCTTCAACGCTTCAGTGGCTTGCAGGGTGCCAATGGTGCCGGGGAGAATGCCCAACACGCCACCTTCCGCGCACGAAGGGACCAAGCCCGGAGGAGGTGGTTCGGGGAAGAGACAGCGATAGCACGGACCCTTCTCGGCGTGGAAGACGCTCACCTGCCCATCGAAGCGGAAGATGGAACCGTAGATATTCGGCTTACCAAGAAAAACAGAAACGTCGTTGGTGAGATAACGAGTCGGGAAGTTATCGGTGCCATCAATGATGACATCATAATCCTTCGCAATTCGCATGGCATTCTCGGAAGTGTACGGCTCGTTGTAGATATCCACTTGAATATCAGGGTTGAGGTCTTGCAGGCGTTCTTTGGCGCTTTCCACTTTTAACTTTCCAACCGTGGATGTGCCATGAATTACCTGACGTTGCAAGTTGGACGAATCGACAATGTCGTAGTCCACCAAGCCAATACGACCAATGCCCGCGGCGGCGAGATAAAGTGCAACTGGTGAGCCAAGTCCGCCTGTGCCGATGATGAGCGCGGATGAGTTCTTGAGTTTGATCTGTCCCTGCAAGCCCACCTCAGGCATAAGCAAGTGACGTGAATAACGCAAAATCTGTTCGTGTGAAAGTTCTTCGATCATAGTATCTCCTCGTCATTGCGAGCCGCGCAATTGTTTTTAGCGGCGAAGCAATCTCTGAGATTGCTTCGGGCGAAAACCATCGCCCTCGCAATGACAGATGTCGTTATCCACCCGCAATCGACGGAATTAGCATCACTTTATCGCCGTCTTTGATGGGAGTATCGACACCCTGCAAGTCTTTGATATTGCTTTCGCCGACGAACAAATTCACAAACGGACGAAGCTCACCGCCTTCGTTGAACAAGTGCGGCTTGATGGCAGGATACTGGGTTGTAAGGTCTGCCAGTGCCTCAGAAATCTTTGCACCGTTCACGGTCACTTCACTTTTGCCACCTGTATAGGTGCGCAAAGGGGTCGGGATTCTCAATGTGGTCATGGATTCTTTTTTCTCTCTCGTTTTATTGATATTTTTTATTTAATCGTCATTGCGAGCCGCTGCTCTTGCTTTTTGCGGCGAAGCAATCTTATGTTTACAGTTAGATTGCTTCGGGCAAAGATCAAAAACGCCCTCGCAATGACGGAAAATGTTTATATAAACAATTGTACATCCGCATCAGCGGCATATTCAAGGAAAGTTGCCGCGCCGCCGATCTCAGTTTGTGGAATGAAATCTTCCTTTTTGAAACCGAAAACATCCATCGTCATTTGGCAGCCGATCAAACGGACATCCAGGTTCACTGCCATATCGCGCAATTCCTCGATCGAAGCTACACCTTTATTTTCAAAGGTCTGCTTCATCAATGTAGTTGCCAAAGCATTGAAACCGGGCACGTTTGTCATCAACAACTGCGGAATGGGCCAATTGATATTCTGAAAACCTTCAGGACCAAAAGGCATTTTCATCGGCATGGCAGGGTTACCCACTGGCGTCACCTCGGCAGATAGCTTCGGTTTCAAGAGTGTCAGCCCATAAAAGGTAAAGAAGATGCCCACTTCCCAGCCCATGGCAGCGGCAGCAGTAGAAAGGATGAATGGCGGGTACGCCCAGTCAAGGGTTCCTTTACTGGCAATGAGTGCAAGTCTCTTCGGGGCATTCGGGTTTGATTTTGTCATCTCGTTACTCTACGCTTTCTTCAAAAAGAAAATAAACTTGCCACCATCTTCAGTGGAAAGCAACAATTCATTCCCGGTTTGGCGACTCCACGCAGCAATATCTGGTGGCGAGCCTGCATCCGTGGCGATCATTTTCAAAACTTGTCCGGGTTGTAATCCATCAATTGCCTTCTTGGTCTTCACGATCGGCATCGGGCAAAGCAAGCCGGTGCAATCTAACAACTGGTCTTCCTTAATCACATCCATGTTAAAGTTCTCCTCTATTTGATTTCTATTTCTTCTTCAGCATATTTTGAACGATCTTCCTGCAAACGCCATGAGCGATGACTCACCGTTTTCCCTTGATCAACACGAGAAATAATGTAAGAGAAAAACGGCTGCGCCCATTCGCGGTCATACTCAGAAGGCACATTCGGGCAATCAGGGTGCGAATGGAACACGCCGATCAAGTCCACACCCATTTCCATTGCTTTCATTTCTGCTTTCAAATAATCTTCCGGTGTCAGCAAAAAGCGGTTGTATCGTGCTTCTTCCTCGCGGGCATTATCCAATGGCAAAACGTCGTTCACAGCACCTTCCACACCGAGCAAAAAACCAGCCCCCTCTCCGGGGTAGGCTGCTTCAATGTGCTTATTAATTCTTTCGATCAATTCATTTGTTATTTTCAAACTCATTAGTTATGCTCGCTCCCAAAGTGTTTTATCGCTCAAATATTTATAGCCAGCATCCGGGAAGACCGTCACCACCACGCCTTCATCCAATTCACTGGCAACTTGAAGCGCAGCCAAAGCCGCCGCTGCGGATGAGATCCCCACAAACAGACCTTCTTCACGGGCAAGCCGAATCACCATCTCATGCGCCGCCTCTGTCTTAACCTCGAGCGGAGTGCCCGCAAGAGACTCATCATAAATCCCAGGCTTAATCGCACTAGGCATGTGCTTGAGTCCTTCTAATCCATGAAAGGGTGCATCTGGCTG
>JBDKJK010000315.1:0-2770 GCA_039796675.1 Chloroflexota bacterium | reverse complement strand
CGAAGTAGTTGGATAGGGACTTGGGATTTCTACTTGTAGGATTGTCCCGCCACCTTTTGAGGATTCGATATGTATCGTGCCGCCAAATAGGGCTACTCTTTCGCTAATGCCTACTAAGCCAAAATGTTTGTCGTTTGCTAGAGAAGCCAGATCTGAGGGTTGTGAGAGTCCAATCCCATCATCCTCAAGGCATAAGAGCAAGTTAGTAGACGAGGTACGTTGCAGAGATAAGCGTACCAATGTTGCTGAAGCATGCTTGCGGATATTATTCAAACCTTCTTGAACAATACGAAACAGCGAAAGTTCCATTATTTCGGGCAATCTGCCAAGTGTCGGATCAATATCTAAATGGACTTCGACTTCGCTGCGGTTTGACCATTCGTTGGCTAGCGAGTTAATCGCCGCCGGAAGGCCATGATGATCAATCGTAGGTGGGCGCAGGTCGCTACATACCTGCCGCAGTTCTTCTACCAGACTTCTAATTCCGCTTCTTACTGAATCAACATCCTGTTTCACTGCTGTATAGCCTGCATTTTCCTCGACCTCTTCCAAACGATAGATCAAACCCAGCATGTCTTGAATGATCTGGTCATGAAGTTCACGGGCTAGGGCTTTACGCTCTTCCTCGCGTTCAGTAATGAGGCGTCTTTGAGTGGCTTGCAAGGCTGCATTCAATTGATCGAGCGCTACAAGTTGATTGCTTAACCGCTCAACAAGTTGACGGTTTAAAGAAGTACGCGCATCCAGGCTTTGCTTTAGAGATGTCTGGGTTCGGCGTAGGTCTTCCGTTTGTTGTTGTGCTGTGTGATAGCTTTCCAGTGCCCATATCAACGGGGAGACTTGCCCATGGGCCGCCGGACCGACCATTAATTCAACGATCTCGCGCGGTGTCGATTCGGATGTCCGTCGGTCTGCTACCAGGCGGCCTTCATACAATACAATGATACGGTCGGTAACTGTGAATAGATGTTTAAGGTCATCGCTGCTAATGATAACGGAAGTACCCTGGTCTGCTAGTTTTCTGATGCGTTCCAACAAAATGTTTTGGCGGTCAAAACTTAAGATCGGTAGAATATCATCCAGCAAAAGCAATTGACAAGGATGGTATAGCATGCGTAACAACAATACGATTTGCCGCTGTTCATCGGTTAGGTTACGCACTTTTTCAACGGCAAGATATTTAGGAAGATTGAATTCAGCTAAAAGCTCTTGGGCAATATCTACCATCTTGTCGTGATTCAAAACACCCAGGGCAGGGATCTTTACGATCTCACGCCCTAAAAGCATGTTTTGTGTCACATTGAACTGTTCCACCAAACCTGATGTTTGACGGGTATTTTTTATATCAGTTTCTCGATCTAAAAAGACCTGCGAGGAAAGGTCAAAATAATTGATAAGACTTGATGTTTGGTATACCGTTTCAATTCCAAGGCTTTGCGCTTCTAGCCGATTGAAGAACCGCCTATTCTTGCCGAGATAGTTGACCGTCCCCGAAGAGGCGGAAATGGCTCCACCAAGCAAATGGAGCAGGGTCGATTTACCCGCACCCTGACGCCCCACAAGTCCGATCACTTCGCCTTTGTCAACTTGAAATGAAACATCTTGTAATACAGGCAGGCGGTCGAAGTTCTTTGAAAGATTTTCTACTTTAAGCAAAGATTCTGGCATGATTTATTTTAACCGAATTTTTTGGGCTTCTTTTCAGTTTTTGGCACTTACGGCATAATAGATACATGTCTCCTGTTAGAGTCCTTTTGGCTGATGACCATACCGTTGTTCGGGCAGGCTTGCGAAATGCCCTGGAAGTTCTACCTGACCTTGAAATTGTAGGCGAAGTTGGGGATGGTATTGAGTTGATGAATGCCATTTCACAGCAACCCATCGATCTTTTAGTAATGGATGCTAGTATGCCAAATTTTGAGCCTATTTCTGCCGTCCAACAGATTAAAGAAAAATATCCTTTGATAAAGATTCTGGTTGTTAGTGCATATAACGATGAGTCGTATGTTGTAGGGCTTTTGAAAGCGGGTGCAAACGGATATCACTTAAAAGATCAGCCTTTATCAGATTTGCAGCTGGCAGCACAACGTGTACTTGGCGGGCAGCGCTGGATCTCAAGCAATTTGATTGACCGTTTATTGACTCGTCAGGCACCCACGCCTTCTACAAATTTGCCGTACCTCACACGCCGCCAGCGTGAATTAGTGCGGCTGATTTCTCAAGGAGCAGATAACCGTAACATTGCTCAAGCTTTGGACTTAAGCATCAAGACAGTTGAAAATCATCTCACAGCTTTGTACCGCGTTTTGGGTGTGGATAGCCGATTGAAAGCCTTGAACTATATCCTTCGTCACCCTGAATTGTTGGCTTCCACCGGGCAGGAAATGGCAGAAACAGATGCACCCGTAATTGGCCGGGAAATTACATTTCTAATTGTGGATGATAACCCGCGTTTTCGTCAACAACTCGGACGTTTGGTAGGAAAAATTTACCCAACCATCAAATTATACGAAGCCGACTCAACGGCTGAAGCCTTATCTATTAGTAAACAGATCCAGCCACAGCTGGCATTCATTGATGTGGTCTTGGATGACGAAGATGGGATTCAATGCGCTCGTAAATTGCGCACTGTTTCGCCTCGTACTCGCATTGTAGTGATCAGCGCCTACCCCGATAAGGAATTTCGCCGACAAGCATTATCTGCTGGTGTGGATGTATTTCTCGATAAAAAAGACCTTGATATCCCTTCCATTCAACAAGTCCTTGATGA
>JBDKJK010000314.1:0-4723 GCA_039796675.1 Chloroflexota bacterium | reverse complement strand
TTTTCTTTTTATGGGATGCTGTACGATTGCAATTCAGTGGTGGATGTAAAGGGTGTGCCGCTGAATTCAATGTTCTCAATCGACTTGATGAGACCCACTCCTGGCGCATACCAATGGATGCTTGAGCCATTGACCGTGTAAAGAAAAAAACTGCCTTGAAATTCGACATTGATTTGGGCATCGAAGGTTGCCTGGAGTTTTACCGTTTCGAATACACCAGCGGGCACATTGATCGTTTCGCTGCCCATATGTTGCATGGTGATATGAAACGTGCCGGGTGGGTTGGCGGCGGGGTCTTCTATGACAAGGGTGTAATCCCATTGCAACCCGGGAGCAATTGCGCGCGGAAGGTTTACCCCGCTTACTTCTTTGGTCTTAAAATCTGCAATCATGTTTTGCATTGAGACGCTGGCTGTAGTGCCGCCGCCTAGTTGCAAGGCGAGCAGACCGCCTTCAGCGCATAACCATTTTTGATTAAGGGTGAGTGTGGGGAATTGAGAGGCGAGTGTGAAACCGGCGGATGTGGTTTCGGTGATGGTATCGGTATAAAAGAAATCACCATTTGGTCCGCCTGCGCTGTAATAACTCCACGTTGCGCCTTGTGTGACGGGCAAAAGATCATTTTCGCAAGAACCTGCGGGTGGTAAATTGCCGGGCAGACCTTCAGAAGGTGCAATCACTGTGGGTAGGGCAGGGGGTACGGGAGCATTCCCCGTGGCACATGCAACGAGAAAGACTGCGATGCTTAAGCTCACGAAAGCAGAACGGATACTTCTCGCAAGATTTTTCATAACCTTGTTCAATTCCGCTTCAAAAGGGAGATAGTGAATGTACTCCCTTTGCCTGGTATGCTGTCTACATCCAAATTGCCGCGATGTTGTTGAATGACTTGGCGAGTGATCGAAAGCCCAATGCCCAGCCCGTCATAAATTTCGTCTCCGTTTTTTTCAAGATGGAAAAAGCGGTCAAAGATGCGAGGGCGGATCTGTGGGTCGATTCCGATGCCGTAATCCACTACACTGACACTTACGTGATTTCCAAGATCGGCAAAGCGAATATCTACTGTGCCGTTCATATGGCTGAATTTGACGGCATTGTCAACCAGCCCGGTGATCGCCCGCTCCAGGGAAGTTTCATCTCCTTGTATGCTTGGCAGGTTTGGGCTGTTTCTGACCTTGATGGTGATACCGCGTGCATTTGCTTTCGCCTGATATTTCGCAACCACTTTCTCTACAACCGATATTAAGTTAACCGGCAAGAAGTCGCGAAGAACCAGCTCTTGCTCTTGAAGGAAAAGCAGGTCATTTGTCAGGTTGACGATCTGGTCTACGTTGCGGCTGACCGTCTCGATTGTCGATTGCAATTGATCCCCGTTCAATATGCCTTTTTTTAGCGTGTGCAAATATCCGCTGGCAACCATGAGCGGAGTCCTTAATTCATGTGCGATACTGGTTAAGAAACCATTACGTGCCAAATCTTGCTCGGCAAGTTTTTGATAAGCATCGGCGAGCTCACGCGCACGCAAACGCAGGTCTTCGATAGCGAGCTGGTCGTTCGCTCTTAACCGATTGCTGATTTCTGCGACCATGGCAGTTGCCACACTGGGGCTTCGTTTTAGAACACGGTCGAAGCCAGATTTATCTAATTCCAACACGATGGCTGGGGTTAAGGATCGGACAGTGGCGGCTCGTGGTGCGTTATGGATGAGCGCCATTTCACCGAAAAAATCTCCAGGGCTGAGGGTCTTAAGCAGGCGTTTGTCTGTGTTGTTAATGAGTTTTGTGACCTCAAAATCTCCTTCGAGAATCATGTAAAACGTATGCTCGATTTCATCTTCACGGCACAGCACAGTCTCAGCCGGATAGCTTTTGATCTGGCTGTTGGTGATAATTTCCTGCACTTCTGCCGGTTCGATGCCGGGGAAGGCGCGTGGGATGATCCTTGCCGGTGTGCGTATTGTTGTCATGGTTTACCTGCGCTAATTTTAGAGCAGGGTGAAAGGATTGTCTTTCACCCATTTTGGCTATTGGCTGCGTTGTCTTTCAGTATTTTCTGAGGTGAGATCTCGCTCATTTTCTTTGTCGTGAATGGCTTCAAGCGCGGTTTCGTACCAGGTAGTAATCCACTCCTGGCGAACTGGCTTCTCGGCTTTTAAGTAGCGAATGAACCCGATCACATCGACTAGACGCATCTCTTCGAGAGAAGAGATTTCTTCCATAATGATCTTTTCAAGGTCATTCATGAGATTCTCCTTTTAGTCGTCAATCACCATTTTTTCTCATTTTTACGGATACATTAAAGTAAGGGACGAGAGATCAAAATCGGCTTCAAACCTTATGAAATCTGCACTGACCCAGCACTGCGAACCATAAATCGGGTCGAGAATCACGTACCAACCTGGGGTATTTGAGATTCCAACGACTTCCACTAATTCAAATTGAGAAATGTTTATCACGAGAGCGTAATTACTACCTGGTCCTGCATAACAAGCTGTATCTCCACTTATTTGTGGAATGGTTGTTTCTGCCGGTTGGGGTTCAATGGTTGGGGTTTCAGTAAATTGAGGGATCGGGGTATCGGTAGCGGGCGCTAGGGTGGGGGTGGCGGCTGCCGCAGTTTGGGTCAACATCACCGAAGCCAATTGAGCGGCAGTCGTACCGATGATATCGATGGTTGGAGTTGGGTTTGCGGACTCATTTGGGGCGCAGGCAGTAAAAAACAAAGCCAGTACGAGCACACTTGTAAAGGGTTTTAGTTCTTTTTTCATTTTTCTCCGATTCGGAAATGAATTTTACCGTGTTTTCCCCTTATGATAAAAATTGTCATGTGCCTTTTATGTAACCTGCAGCTGCGTTAGAATGGAGTCCTTCAAAGGAGAATGAATTGGAAAAACCTATCGAAAGACCATCCCTTATCAACACCTACACTCGTAGTTTCGAACCGCTCAAAAATCGTAACTTGCGCACATATCTTAGCGGGCAAGCCATTTCCCTGCTCGGCACATGGATGCAGTCCACTGCCCAAAGTTGGGTGGTTTGGGAACTCACCCAGTCTGAAAGTTCGCTTGGCATTGTGGTTATGCTTAATAGTCTGCCGCTTTTTCTGCTTGCCCCGTGGGCAGGTGGGTTTGCCGACCGTTTCAATCGCCGCATGATTCTTTTAGTCACACAGTCTATCGCCATGCTGCTGGCATTTGCGCTGGCATTTCTGGTGCAGACCAACCTCGTACAAATTTGGCACATTTACATTTTTGCATTCATCCTCGGCACGATTGCCGCGCTTGATTTCCCCGCCCAGCAAGCCTTCATAGGCGACCTCTCTGGCATGACTCAAGTTCGGCAGGCAGTGACGCTCAACATCATGGGTTTACAAGTGGCGCGTATGTTGGGCCCTGCCGCCGCTGGAATTTTGCTCAAGGCAGTGGGCTCCGCTGCCGCATTCTGGATCAACGGCGCGAGTTTTTTGGTGGTGTTGTTGAGCATCTTCATGGTCAGATCGCACAAGCAAGAAGTGAACAAAAGAGGAAGCGGACGAGGACAATTCCGCGAAGTGCTGGATTACGTCCGCGCACAGCCGCGCATGGTGGATCTATTGATCTTCGCCTCTCTCGTGACCTTTTTTGGTCTCTCCATCATGAACATTCTCCCCGCTGTAGCCGATGACGTGCTCAACGGTGACTCGCAGACATTCGGTCTGCTGATGGGGTCATCGGGTGCGGGTGCGTTGATCTCCACCCTGTTCCTGCTGCCGCTTTCACAGCAGGCAAAACGCATTGGGCGTATCGTCGGCGGCGCAGCAGTGTGGATGGGCATTTTCTTTTTCCTCTTATCACGCTCCACTTATTTACCCCTTTCGATGATCTCGATTTTTCTTGTCAGCCTTGGTGCGCCGTTGATTTTAACCACCGGTTTGGGCGTTATGCAGTTAATGGCCCCCGGTGACATGCGTGCGCGGATCATTAGCTTGTTTACAATGGTTTCATTTGGTTTACAGCCTTTGTCTTCCCTTTTCATCGGCTTTGCCGCAGAGACGGTGGGTACGCAGACCATCATCATGGTCAATGCACTCTGTCTTGTGATTGGCGGCACGTTGATGCTTGCTTTCCGCAAAGGATTAATTCAATGGGAGCTCAAGCCCATGGTGGAGCCGATCTTGTCTTCTCAGGAAAAAGCTGCTTCACACTAATTTACCAAAATCAAAAGAGGACTCTCCAATTGGAGAGTCCTCTTTATTTACCAGTCACTAATTACCAAAACTACCCGCATCCACCGCCCGATTTATCGCGTTTCAACTGCAACTTGATTTTGGCAACAAATTCCAGGTTTTCATATTCCACTGGGCTAGGTGAGCAGGACTCATAGGCACTGCCTAAGGCAACAGGGAAGATATAAGCCAACTCGTCGTCACCCGCTTGCGGCTTGGGTTGAGCCGCGAGGGTTTTATCATCCTGTCCGAAGAAAGCGATCCAGTTATTGACTCCGCCTTCGAGGATGTAGACATTTGGCACAGCAGAAGCGGAGAGGAACTTCCACGCTTCGACGGCGGCGGTCTCGTCGTTGCTCATCACAATGAAGACCGAGTTGGTGGGCGGTTCGGTGAGCAGGACGGGCAGAACTTCGGCGAGACGGTTCTGCGGCACGTTGATGCTTGCTTTCCGCAAAGGATTAATTCAATGGGAGCTCAAGCCCATGGTGGAGCCGATCTTGTCTTCTCAGGAAAAAGC
>JBDKJK010000313.1:0-2959 GCA_039796675.1 Chloroflexota bacterium | reverse complement strand
TTGGTCGCTTCGCCGCTGGCGTTGTTGTTGAAGGAATGACAGTAGTGTATCACCCTGAGCGGCAGCGAAGGGTCTCTGGGATTATCGTAGAGATGCTTCGCTATCGCTCAACATGACAAATTGTGTAACCAAAAAATCCGCCTCGGGTGTTGACCGAGGCGGATGGTTGGTATCAGATTGACGTTAAGTTATGAAGCGCGGGGAACTTCATCCACAATGGGTGCGGGCATGTACCCAGGCGGGGTGCGCGTTCCGAAGACGGTCATCACGGCGGCGCCGATGCTGATGAGGGTAACCAGCACGGAGGGAATCCAGCCGATGCAGGGGATTAATTCCATTAAGCCGACTACCAATAGCAGAAGGAAAGTACCAAACCCGGTGGAAAGGACTGGCGCCCACACCTGATTGATGGCTTTTGCAAAGCGATCACCGACTTCTTGCCCAAGGGCGATGACGCCGAACAGCCATGCCAGTGGAACCAGCAAAACGACGATCGCAGCCACGGGAATCAAGATGAGGGTTAAGACCATTATCAGTAACGCCACTGGCAAAGCGATGAAGACAAGCAAACCGTAACTGCCTGAGATAAAAGGCTGACGAACCAAAGCACTGGCTGTGCGGTCTAACTGGGGTTGGAGGAAGAGCGTCAGCAGCATACCAATGACTGCAATGAGAGCGGCTTGACCGAACTTGCCCGCCACATTCCAAAACGGATTGATATTTACATCTACATTGGGTGCATTGGGTATCTCTGGCACATCGGGGTTGGGGGCACCCGGCACTTCAGGTGTATCGATATCTGGAGGTGTGTTGTTGGTGATCTCACCGGTAACTTTTGCTTCGGGCGCTTGTGTAACCTGCCCGCCGAAAGTGGCAATGTCACCGTCAACAAGAGACGCCGCTTCAAGATACGCTTGCCCGCCAAAGAGGACGATATCGCCATTGATTTCGCCGTTAACCGTGAGGTTGCCACCAAAAACGGCAATATCACCGTTGATGACGGCGCCCTCTTCAATAGAAAGATTCCCGCCGAAGATGGCAACTGAGCCATTTACTTCAGCATCTTTTTGAATTTCAATATTGCCGCCAAAGACAGCAATACTGCCGTTCAGCGTTTTGCCTTCTTCCAATATATAGTTTTGACCAAATAAAACCACATCATCATTATTCGGGGTTTGAGCGTGGATGCTCGCTGTTGGAACGATCACTAGCGCCAAAAGGAGCAGGATGCGGCTCAGCGTTGATTTTTTCATGCAGGTACTCCTTGGGGTCGGCGAGCGAGGCGCCAGATGGATACAGCCCACAATAATCCCACGCCAGCCAGACCAGAGAGAATGACCATCCACATATAAGGCGGGAGAAAATCGGGAAGCATACGCAACATCACAGTGATAACCTCACCGAATGCTTGCAGGGATGTGAACACAAATAAAAATATGCCAGCGGCAGAGATCAACCATTCCACGGGCGATTTTGCGATCGCGGTCAAAACAGGAGCCAAAAGCCACCCCAACAAGCCCACTCCACTGATGATCAAAATGATCAAGCCCCACAAATGGCGGCGCTGTTCTGCCAGCTTTTGCGCTGCCAGTTTTTGCTGGAAGCGCAAGGCAAACCCGGGTGCAGGTGAGGTCACTCGCGCTACTCGCAAGGCAAACCCCGTCTCTGCCAGTGCGGTGCAGGTTCTACATTCCCGCAGGTGAGAGTCGAGCTCTCGCTTCTCGGTGAGGGTGAGGACTTTATCGTCCAGCAGCCAGGTTTCAAAAGGCTGGTGATTCATGATGTCTCCTTTCCATTTCGGCGAGCAGGTCATCTTCTTGTTCGACCCACAAGCCAGCCATTTCCTTTCGTGCGCGGTGCAGGCGGCTCTTTACCGCACTCACCGTCAGGTTCAAGGATTCGGCAATTTCCTTTTCTGAATAGTCGTACCAATATCTCATAATGATCGCCGCGCGGTCGGTGGCATCCAGATCTTTGAGCATGGCATGCACGCGTTCATTCGTCTGCCCGGTGATGGCTTCGCCTTCAGGGTTGGGCGCGTCCATATCGGGAATCTCGAACGAGTTCCCATCTTCGTCCTCCGTATCCATCGAGAACATCGAGAACTTGCGGCGGCGAAGACGGTCGATGCAATAGTGAGCTGCAATCGAGAGCAACCAAGTTGGGAAGGGGCGTTTTTGGTCATACCTGTGCAAGTGTTGGTATGCGCGCAAAAACGTCTCCTGCGCAGCGTCTTCCGCGAGTTCGGGTTCACCCAACATGCGGTAACACAGGTTGAAAACGGGGGTTTGATAGGTTTCTACGAGCTTGGTAAACGCCTCGTCATCACCTTGTTGCGCCTGGCGAACCCAGGTCTGTTCTTCGTTCACGTTTCTCCTCGGGAAGGCTTTCTACCTTCTCTACGAACTCACAAGAGGAAAGGTTTCACAAATTTGACTGAACAAACGGATTACGTATTTCGTAATCCGTAATGCGTAAAGAACTAATGGCTGTGCCCGCTTCCTTCGGGACCGAGGAACTGTTCCCACTTCCCCAGCATTTCTGACCTTTGAGCGAAAAAGATGGCAATGACGGTTGTGATTGGCACAGCGGCAATTAACCCGAGTGAACCGATCAACGTCCGCACGATTTCTTCGGCAATGAACGAGAAGTTGACGATGTAGCCATACTCTCCGCCGCCCAACGAGAACATCAACATCATCGGCAGTGAGGCTCCAGCGTAGGCTAAGACCAACGTGTTGACAGTAGCAGCTACATGGTCCTGACCGATGCGCATGGCAGCCCCATAGAGACCGCCAAAGCCAAGGTTCGGATTCGCATGCTGGAGTTCGAACACCACCGAAGCTTGAGTCGTCACCAGATCATCCAGCACGCCGAGTGCGCCGATAATTAATCCTCCTAGAAAAAGTCCGCGCAAGTTAATGGGTGTTTCGCTGAGTTGCATCAGGAACATTACGTT
>JBDKJK010000312.1:0-7138 GCA_039796675.1 Chloroflexota bacterium | reverse complement strand
GTCGGGGTGGGCAAGGAAAGCAAGCCCGCCCGCCGCACGAACCTGATGGATAAGGTTCTGTGGGCTCTCGGCAAAGGTCGCCATTTCACGATTTGCGCCAAATACCAAAAGGTGATTCTTCTGCGGGTCACGCGCCTGATCGTGGACTTCTTCACCGATCAGCATGAGCAGTTTTTTGTTCTTTTCTTTGTAATAACCTTCAAAGCCCCGCACAAGGATGTTGTGATCGGTGACAATGACCACATCCACCCCGGCGTTGAGCGCGGCGGAAGCGATGTCTTTATGTAATCCGTTGCCGTCTGAATAGCGGGTGTGCATATGCAGGTTAACGATGGTTTCGTGCATGGGGGGAAGTATACAGGTAAAGTAAATAGGTATACAAGTAGAAAAGAAAACAAGTAAACAGGAATTCTACTAGCGTACTTGTCTACTTACTACTTGTTTACTCTCCCACTACTTTTGCCCACTTCCCCTCGTTTGACTAATATCCTTTTCCACAGGTATAATTTGCCCGCTAAATTCTAGGAGGCACTTTCGCATGACAAACGTTTTAAATATTGCATTAATAGTTACCGCAGTGGGTTTGATCCTCAGCGTCATCCTGCAGAGCAAGGGCGCAGGGTTGGGCGGGCTCACCGGCGCCGACACCGGCGGTGTGTTCACTGCCCGTCGCGGCATTGAACGAGTCCTTTTTTGGGTGACCATTGCATTGAGCGTGATTTTCTTCGCGCTTGTTATCACCATCATCATTCTTGGAAAATAAGAAGCTCCCACCTGAAAGGTCCGCCGAGTACGATTGCCCGGTTTCCGGGCTGGGCGGTCCTTTCTTTTTTTTCCACAACCTACCCTTATGAAACGATTACGCTGGCAGATCCTGGTCGTAGCTGTGACGCTTGTGATCGTGGCATTATTGCTGCTTAGCCAAACACCGGTGACGACCATCACCCTACCCGAAGCAGCGCCCGGAGGCATTTACACCGAAGCCTTGATCGGCTCGATGGGACGCCTCAACCCGATGCTGGACTGGAACAACGCCGCCGACCGAGATGTGAACCGCCTGATCTTCAGTGGGCTGGTCAAATTTGATTCGCGTGGCTTGCCTCAACCTGACCTGGCTGAATCCTGGGGCGTTTCGGCAGATGGAAAAGTGTATAACTTTTCCCTGCGTCCGAATGCGGTCTGGCATGATGGTCAACCAGTGACCAGTGATGATGTGCTCTACACCATTGAGGTGATCAAAAGTCCCGGCTCGCTCTTCCCGCAGGATATCAAGGATCTGTGGACTCAGATTCAGGTCAAACGGCTCGACGACAAGACGTTTCAATTCACCCTGCCCGAACCTTTTTCTCCCTTTTTAGATTACGCCACCTTCGGCATTCTGCCGAAGCATTTGCTGGAATCGATCCCTGCCGACCAAATCCCAAGTGCAGAATTCAACCTAAAACCAGTTGGCACCGGACCCTATAAATTCGATAGTCTGCTCACCAGTGGCGGACAAATCACTGGCGTGGTGTTGACTGCCAATGAAAACTACTTCCTTGGTGCGCCTTTTGTGGAGCAAGTGGTCTTCCGGTATTTTCCCAATTCCGCTACGGCACTGGATGCATACAGTCAGGGTGAAGTGCTTGGCGTCAGCCAGCTAACTCAGGATGTACTCGAATTTGCTTTGCAGGAGCCGGGGCTTTCTGTGTACACAAGCCGTCTGCCGCAAATGGGATTAATCTTCCTAAACTTGAACAACCCAACGGTTGGATTTTTGCAGGATGCAAATGTCCGTCGTGCGTTAATGTTGGGCGTGAACCGTACAGTCATTGTCTCACACATCCTCAAAGGGCAAGCTATTGTTGCAGATAGCCCCATCCTACCGGGCTCGTGGGCATATTATGACGAGATCGAAAAGTTCCCATACGACCCTGAAGCTGCCATTCAAATCCTCAACAAAGAGGGCTACATTTTTACAGCAGGCAGCACAGTCCGTTCGAAAGATGGGCAATCGTTGACCTTCACCCTCGTCCACCCGGATGATGCCATTCATACTCAGATCGCTCAAGCCATTCAAGCAGACTGGGCGTTAATCGGTGTGCAGTTAAATTTACAATCGGTTCCCTATGATTTGCTGGTAAACGATTATCTATCCACTCGAAATTACGAAGCCGCTCTGGGCGACCTAAACACCTCTCGCACCCCTGACCCCGACCCATATCTCTTTTGGCATCAAGCCGAAGCCACTGGCGGACAGAACTATTCACAATGGGATAACCGCACAGCGAGTGAATTTCTCGAAACGGGTCGCACCGCTGCAGACTTTAACGAGCGTGCCCGCCTGTATCGAAACTTCCAGGTGGTTTTCGCCAAAGAATTGCCGTCTCTGCCTTTGTATTACCCGGTCTATTCTTACGGCGTCGATGCCCAGGTGCAGGGTGTGCAAGTTGCGCCGATGTATGATGTCAGCGACCGGCTGGCGTTGATTAATGAATGGTATTTGGTGACACGCCGCGCCCTCGAAGAGCAAACCGAAGCGGCTCCGTAAAAGAACTGAGAGACCCTAAAGGTTTTTTAAACCTTTAGGGTCTATTACATAAATAGAAGGAGTTTCATCATGTCTGATTCTCAAAAAGCTGTTGAGTATGTCCGTTCAAATGGTGAAAGATTTTTAAATGAATTGAAGGAACTGGTTGCCATCCCTTCGATCTCCACATTGGATGAAAACAAATCGGATGTTCAGCGCGCGGCGGAGTGGGTGGCTGCACAATTGCGTTCCATCGGCATGGACAATGTCAGAATCATGCCGACGGCGTTACATCCCGTCGTCTATGGCGAGTGGATGGGGGCGGGCAAGTCTGCGCCGACGGTGATGATCTACGGGCATTATGATGTCCAACCCGTCGACCCGATCGAGCTTTGGTCGACGGACCCGTTCAAGGCGGAGGTGCGAGGCGATTATCTCTTCGGGCGCGGAACCTCGGACATGAAAGGTCAGGTTGTGGCGTCCATCAAAGCCGTAGAAGCCATCATGAAGACGGACGGCAAAATGCCAGTGAATATCAAATGGCTGGTCGAAGGCGAAGAAGAGATCGGGTCTGAGCACCTCGGTGAGTTCATCAAGAATAATAAGCAATTGCTCGCCGCTGATTTTTGTTTGAACCCCGATGCAGGCATGATCGCTTCAGACAAGCCGACCATCACGACCGGACTGCGCGGTCTGGCTTATTTTGAGTTGCGCGTGTTTGGTCCAGATAAAGATTTGCATTCGGGTCTGTTTGGCGGAACGATCCATAACCCTGCTCAGGCATTGATCGAACTTGTGGCAGGCATGCACGATAAAACTGGAAAGATCACCCTGCCGGGCTTTTACGACAAAGTGCGCAAGTTGAGCAAGAAGGAACGCGAAGATTTTAAGCGCCTGCCCGTCAAGGACAAGGATCTGATCAAGATGACTGGTGTGCCTGCGTTATGGGGCGAGCCGCAATTCATCCCTGCCGAACGCACAGGCGCACGCCCGACGCTTGAGATTAATGGCTTGCTCTCTGGTTTCACAGGGCAAGGTTCAAAGACCGTTTTACCAGCATGGGCAATGGCAAAAATTTCCTGCCGCCTCGTACCCGACCAAACCCCTGAAGAAACTGAAAAGCAATTACGTGCTTATCTCAAGAAGAATGCACCCAAGAGCATTAAGTGGGAATTGAAGAATCTGCACAACGCAGGTGCCGCATTAACCGAAATCGACTCGGCAGGTGTGAAGGCGTTGGCACAAGCGCTCGAAACGGTATGGGGCAAACGCCCTTATTTCAAGCGCGAAGGCGGTTCGATTGGCTCAGTGGTATTGCTGCAAAAATACGTCGGCGCGGATTCTTTGCTGACCGGCTTTGGCTTGCCCGATGACAACGTCCACTCGCCGAACGAACGCATGCACTTGCCCACCTGGTATAAAGGCGTTGAAGCCCTTACTCACTTTTTCTATAATTTCTAAACGTCTTGTAGGGGCGACCCTTGCGGTCGCCCTTTTCATATAAAACCGACAGGGGCAAGCCCTGTCTCTACAATAGGAAATTTTTAATGGAAGATCGAATTATCACCTACGGCGGTCAAGCCGTGATCGAAGGCGTGATGATGCGCGGGCAAAAAGCCTATGCGGTCGCCATGCGTGCGCCCGACGGCAACATCGTCGTCCACACTGAGCCGCTTGCCAGTGTTTATCGTTCTGGCATTACAAAGATCCCGTTCTTACGCGGCGTCATATTATTGTGGGATGCGCTCGGACTCGGCATGCGTGCCTTGACCCTATCTGCGAATACTCAAACTGGCGAAGATGAAAAACTGGAAGGACCGGCTCTTTACTTAACCTTAGCTGTGTCGCTCTCCTTTGGCATTGGTCTCTTCTTTTTGCTTCCCACCAGCGTAGGCGGCGGCGTGGAGTATTGGCTCACCCAACAAGGCATGGCGAACGCTTATTGGTTTGGTAACCTTGCTGAAGGCGTCTTTCAACTGATTCTTTTGATTGGCTATATTTGGGCAATCGGTTTCATGCCAGATATCAAACGCGTCTTTCAATATCACGGCGCGGAGCACAAGACCATCAACGCCTTTGAAGCGGGTGCAGAGCTGAACCCTGAAACAGTAGATAAATTTCCCATCGAACATCCGCGTTGCGGCACCGCCTTTTTGCTCACCCTTGTGTTGTTCTCGATTGTTCTCTTCTCACTGCTTGGACCATTACCTTTCTATTTGAGGATTATTTCGCGCATTTTGTTTATCCCCGTTTTGGCTGGGATCTCCGTGGAATACATCCGCTGGACGGCGAATAACCTCAACAACCCCATCGTCAAATTGCTCATTAAACCCAATCTGGCGCTGCAACTCCTCACCACCCGCCCGCCAGATCGCCAGATGCTTGCCGTTGCGATCGAATCTTTTCAGGCAATGCGTAAAGCCGAAGCAGAAATCAAATAACTTCGCCAAAATTATAAAAAAGAGACAGGCATGCCCTGTCTCTTTTTGTTTAACTTCATCTTGCATTAACTATTCCGACATACCCAGTCTTGATTCTTAAACTGATATTGCAACAAGTACTTTCATGTGTTCGCAACTAACTTGCAATCTCGCGGCAACTTACCTGCAACGTGGTTTCTTTTCTTCGAACTATAGAATGTAACTGTGATTTATGTAGAAATAACTTAATAGTTGCCGCCACGGCAGTCTGGAGGAGATACGCCAAAAATCATGAACTTCGTTCCCAAGTCATTCGGACTTATATCAAACCTTGATTCAATAAAGGAGTAAGCAATGAAATTTAAGAACTTTGTCCGTGTTGCGATGTTGGTCGCAACCATTACCAGCGTATTTGGCGCTGGCTCACCAGTCTATGCACAGGGAAATTCCACCAACGGGCTTGGCGCACAGATCATCATCCGCAGCACCACCTTTTGGGATGCAGTCTTCAACGGCAACGTGAACGCCAATCGCTATGAGCGTTGGGCGCTTCAGCTTGTCGAAGCGGAGAACTTCACCGTTTCGGTCATCACAACCTCCGGCACCCTGACCCCCGAAATCCACCTGTTGGATGCCAATGAAAATGAGATCTCTGTAATAGGTGGCTCGCTCTCAAATGCTTCCCTTACTGCCAACCAGCCAGCTGGTGATTATTTCATTCAGATTCAGCCTGTTTCGGGTGAAGGCACCTACTTAATGGAAATCACCCGCAACGAGCAGGTGGTTGAGCCTACAGCTTCTGTGGTGTTGAACCCGGCTGAAGTTGAAGTGGGCGGTACTTCCGCAGGCACCTTGATGCTGACCAACATTCCCCAAGGCGGATACGCCAGCGCAGAATTCACCTGTTCCTATAACCCGGCGTTGGTCTCCATTAGCAATATTGCCGATGCAGGACTCTTCGGCTCAGACCCCGCCGTAGCTGTGAGTGGCCCAGCCAATGGAACCTTTGTTTTCGCTGTAGCCGGTACGAACGGACAGCGCGCCACCACTGACGGTGCCGTCTTCACCTTCACCGTCACCTCTTTGGCTGCTGGCGATGCAGAAATCAACTGTGTAGCTCGCGTTTCCACTGGCGGAAGCCTCACCACCATAGTCTCCATCCCTGCAACACTGGTCATTACTGTACCGGTTGTCTTAGATGGCACTCTTGTTGGCGCTGCCCTTGCCGCTAAACCTGTAACAGTCACTTTGTATAACCAAGATACGACCGTACGAGGAACCGCAACCCCGGATGCAAATGGAAATTTTTCCTTCACAGCTCCGGCGGGGACTTATTCCGCTGTCGCATCGGCGCCCGGATTCCTCAGAGCCCAGGCAAGCCCGGTCCTCACCTCTGGTGCAACCACCACCCTGCAGTCGATTACCCTGCTCGCAGGTGACATTGACAGCAATGATGTGATCGATCAATTCGATGCGCTCACCATCGGCATGAACTACAACCTCGCCGCCCCCGCCGCCGCTGATTTGAACAACGACGGAACGATCAACGTTCTCGACCTCGAACTTCTCGCAGCAAACTACCGCCTGACGGGTCCGCTCGCCTGGCAATAAAAAACACCCTGGCAATGCAAGGGCACGCCATTGATTTCATTGGCGTGCCCTCCCTGGAGACTTCAATGAGAAAAATTGCACTGACCCTCGCAGCACTTATCTGCTTTTTTATTACCATTCCGGTAAAAGCTCAGGCGGCAGAATCCATTTGGATCACCACCAGCACTACCAGTTTTAAGACCGGCGAAACCGTCATTGTTCTCGTCAATGGCATTTCCGCCGCGCCTATTCAGGGGCTTACGTTTCAAATTACGTTTGACCCTGCTTGTCTAAAACCCGTCAATGCCGCCAGCCCAATTTCAGGTTTGAACGGGCTGCCCCTTCCACAAATCACAGGACTTGTTGACGCATCATTTGCAAGCACCACACCTCAAATTGCCAACGGCGTCTTGGCGGAGGTACGTTTTACCACTCTTGGCGCCTGCCAGACCAACTTAACTCTTCAAAGCGCCGCATTGGTTATCAAAAATGAATCTGGGTTTGCCGCACCCCTGCCGGGAGTATCTCTTGGTGAGAAAACGATTCCGCTTGCGGTGAGTGCAGAAAAGGGTACAGCGCAGGATCTGCCACTTTTGGGCACCCCGCTTCCCCTTGGGAC
>JBDKJK010000311.1:0-6279 GCA_039796675.1 Chloroflexota bacterium | reverse complement strand
TTTGATCGATCTGACCCCTCAACATGATGGAATTCCAAAGGAAATCATATGCCCACCATCACAAAAGCACCTGCGCCGCCCAATGCCCTCATCCAAAAATATACGTCCATGCCCGGTGCGTATACAGACAGTTACCTGACCGAGCTTCCCAAACAGGTTTCTTTTTCTGATTACGTCTTCGCTTTTTACACCACGCCACTCTTCAAAGTTGAGCGCTTGATTCTGACGCTCTTCGTTGGCAAACCATCTACAGATAAAAACGCGCGTGAACTGGCAGATGGAATCCGCACTCAATTCGCGGCGTGGACTGTAGAAGCTCGTGATGAGAACCAAATCTTAATGTGCGACTTTGCAGGCAGTACCCGCTCATGGTTAATGAGCGTCCCAACAGAAACAGGTACGCAGCTTTATTTTGGGTCGGCTGTCGTGCCGCATCGCATCGCCAAAGACGGCAAACCGTCACTCGGATTTTTCTTCACAGCCTTGTTGGGGTTTCATAAAATCTATTCGGTTCTTTTATTGGCGTCTGCCCGTGCAAGGCTGAATCGCTAACTCAACGCCGCCCCATTTTCTTTTTCATGGACGCATACCGCGAAATAAGATGCACCCACCAGGGCGATAACTTCGTTCTGACCTTTGCCTGCCGAATGACTTTTCGCATCTCATCCGGACCTGTGAACGGGTCCAGCAACAAAACCGACCTGCCCACCTCAATCGTCCCATGTGCATCCGACCCGACCGTGCCGGGCAGATTATGCTTCTCAGCAAATGCTTTTGCCTTCTGGTTAAAACGCGGGTCGAGGCAGCGAGAATTAAATACTTCAATGGCATCTACAAGCGGGGCGATGTCTAACAGGTCTTTTTCCAACCAGCCGCCTTTGCGATGGGTGTCATACGGATGAGACACGCTTATGAATGCCCTCTGTTCACGCAGAATCTTGATCGTCTCTTGCGGGGTCAACCCGGCAGGAATCTCCTCTTGCACGAATGCCGCAAGAATCTCTCCTCGGGTTGTCATGATCTCTTCACCAACGATGACCAGCTCCGGGTCCAGAGCTTGAGCCGCTTTTGCTCCAGCAATCGAATTGTGGTCGGTGATGACGAGTCGATCCAATCCCTTTTGGTGGGCGACACGAATCAGATCTTCTGGGCGGGTTAGGGAGTCTTTTGAAGCGTTGGTGTGGCTGTGAAATTCAAGGGTAAGCATGCGAACATTCTACCAATCTGCTCGCGAAAACAGGTGTTTTGATATAAAATACTCGCACCATGATGAGGCGAGTCACTTCCGGGGTCGGTTCGTTTTTGCAAACCCCTTTCGGGGTTCTTTCTGTCACAACCGTCGTCTTTCATGTCATTTTGTTAGTTTTGGGGATGGATTACACAAACCTGTTCGTGCTCGCCGCGAGCGGATTCCTCATACTCGTTGATTTTGCCGTCGCTTTTTCACTCATCGATAAGATGGTGTATTTCTTTTCGCAGTTCGTATTGCCGGTAAATACCCCAAAAGATCGGCAGGAGATCTATGCACGCGTTAGCGGCTTTGATGGGCGGCGCGGACCGACGGTATATGTAAAGAATGGGCGGGTGATCCGGCATGAAGGCGAAATGAACCGGCAGGGTCCCGGCGTGATCGTGCTGGATACTGCCAGTGCGGTCGTCTTGCAAACCGATACCGCCATCATCGGTCCGGCGGGTCCCGGCATCCGCTTCACGGGCGGGCGTGAAAAAATCACCACAGGCGAAGGGGTTGATCTGCGCACACAATGGCAATTCATTGGTCCGCAAGTAACCGACCAGCCATTCTTGAACAATCCGCCGATCGCTGAGCCGAAAAAATATAACGAGACCCAAGCCCGCCGTCAGGCAACTGCCGGGCATACCCGCGATGGGTTTGAGATCTCTGCAACCATCAGCATCAAGTTCCGCATCAGACGCCCTGAAACAAATATTGCTTCAGAGAGCGGGGTCGTTTCTCGTTATGGGTACAATGCCGAAGCCGTGCTGAATGCCATCACTAGTGAGGTGATCGAGCTTGGCACCGCCGAGAGCAAACGCACCCGCATGGATTGGCACCGCCTGCCTGCTCATCTTGTGGTGAACTTGTGGCGCGAATATGTACGCAAATTCAAATTAGGCGATTTGTTCAAGTCTGATGGTGTTAGCGGACTTCAGATCATCGAAACCATGATCAACCGGCGCGTGCAGCGCGAGTTTGTGGCTCCGCTCGACGATACAGGTTTGCCTGTTACAACCGGCGAAGCGTACCCCAGCCTCGAATATCAGCAGCTCATGGCGCGCGGGTTGGAGATCATCGCGGTACGCATCCACAATGTAGTCATTGAACCTTTCCTCGAAGAACAGATCATCGGGAATTGGAACACAGAGTGGACGAAGATTGCGAAACATGAAGAAGCCCTGCTAAATGAACGCGAAAAACTGCTGGAAACCGCAGCACACAATGAAGCCCTCAAGCGTTTTGTGCGAAAAGCCTCAGAAAAATTTGACAACCCGATAGCCATTCCAGAAGATGTTTTCGCCACCCTGCAAGACCTGATCGAACCGATCCGCGAAATTATCCTCATCGAAAGCCGGGCAGGCAACCAGCATGAGTCTGAGGTCAAGAAAAGGTTGGAAGAAGTGTGGCGATGGCTACTCGTCGGTAAATTGGATTCTAAAACCCGGCAGCGTGATGAGGGCAAGCAATGAAAGTGAAAATGCCTCGTTTTCCAAACATGCAAACTGACCCAATGCTATTTGGGTTAAGTGATGAGGCGGTCGAATATCGAACCGCATGGATCGCCCGCACCCGCGGACTGATCCATCTTGCGCTCAGCCTGCTCACCATTGTGGTCTTGATATTCTTGGCAACAAACAACATTTTGCGCATCGCCATCCTTGTGCTGGCAGTGATCAAATACATGCCATTATTTTCCGTGATCACCTCTCAGGCAAAATCCAAAGCCGCCTCGTATCTTGCTGATGTTTTTGAGCTCGAAGACCCCTCTACTGCCGAAGATTTCATCGATGACATTGCCTTCGGGTACGGAAAAAATGCAACCTATGGCGAATGGGCAGAGAAGATCACCATCAACGAGGGCAAGATATCTGAAAAAGACGAGCATTCTCCCATCATCCTCATTGGCGGACCTGGGTTTGTGCAAGTCAACCTCGACAGTGTAGCCCTGCTCGAACGAGTAGACGGCACACCAGAGATCATCGAACCGCGCTCCGAACCGTGGAAGCTTGGTCGCTTCGAACGCCTGCGTGAGATCGGGAAATCAGATGAGATCGGCAAACGCGAATATGCCATCATCAACCTGCGAGACCAGTTCATGCGCGGGCTTCCGGTCAAATCGCGCACCAAAGACGGCATCCCACTCGAAGCGCTGGATATCAAGGTCATGTTCAGCATTCTGCGCAAACCCGAAACAGAGAAATCTACCAACAAGAAATACAACTATGATGAAAGCGCGGTCTACAGACTGGTATACGACCAAGCCATCATCTCACCCACCCCGCCCAAGACCGCAGGGATCGCCTTCCCCTGGGATACCACCCTCGTACCGCTCATCACCGGCGAAATCGAATCTCTAATCACATCACATACCCTGAGCGAGATCCTTGCCAACATCAGCACCAAAGAGATCGACTCGCTCACCCATAACGAAGCCACCAATATTCAGATCCGCTATGAGATGACGGGCGAACAAACAGCAGCAAGCGGTGCATCTCGCCCTGCCCCTGCCTTTCAATCGCGCTCACGCATCACAGAACGATTCTTCCGACCTGAATTTCAAGAAAAAGCCGCGCAGCTTGGCATCAGCATTCATTGGATCGACATCGGCACCTGGCAGCCGCCTTCCGAGGGCATCATCCTCGAAGAACTGAAGAACGCCAGAAAGCTAATGGACGATAACGCCCGCAAAAGCAATCAGATCGCACAGTTGCGCAAACAATACGAGATGAAAGAATTGATGGAACTCGTCAGCCAAATCATCATCGGCGGGTACAGCAAATCGAGCAACCAGGGCTCGAACAGAAAACTATCTACTCGCGAATTAAACGACCTGAGAGACGTGCTCAAAGACGACCCCGAAATTACACTCAGCTCTTCCATGATGCAGCGCTTCACAAGTGACGCCGCCGCCAAGCGCGACACCGCCACCGTTGCACTCGATATGCTCAAAGCCTTCCGCAAGGAATTTATCGTCGCCATCGATCTGATCAACAAGGAAAACCGCTCATCGATCGATAAACAAGCCGACCTCGCCCGCATCGAAAAAGTACTGCGCGATATCGACTATCATGTTACAGAATACAATAAAAGCCATCACTCATGAAACATCCCCACATAAACCTCTCCGTTGAAGTTACACGCGCGCTCAATATTGGCGCGCCCGTCGTCGCCCTCGAATCAACTGTCATCACACATGGGCTTCCGCATCCACAAAACCTCAGCCTCGCCCGCGATATGGAAAAGAACGTGCGCGACTCTGGAGCCATTCCCGCCACCGTTGCCTTACTGGATGGAAAGATCCGCCTCGGTCTTTCAGACGAGGAACTGGTTCGGCTTTCTGAATCCAAATCCACGCTCAAAGTGAGTCACAGAGACTTTGCCACCGCCATCATGAAGAAAGTGAACGGCGGCACCACTGTGGCAGGGACGATGCTCGCCGCCCACATGAGCGGAATCAAAGTCTTCGCCACGGGTGGCATTGGGGGCGTCCACAAAGAGTCATCCTTCGATATTTCCACCGACCTGAAAGCCTTAGCCGAAACTCCCATGATTGTCGTCTGCGCTGGGGCAAAAGCCATCTTAGACTTGCCCGCCACCCTTGAATACATGGAAACCATGGGCATCCCTGTGATTGGCTATCAGACCGATGAATTCCCCGCTTTTTACTCCCGTGAAAGCGGACTCAACGTCAGTGCACGGCTGGATTCTCCGCAAGAGATTGCCGAGTTCGCCAAAGCACACTGGAGCCTCGGTTTGCGCAGCGCGGTTCTGGTAACGAACCCGGTTCCAGAAACTGATTCCATTCCCGCGTCTAAGATGGAGCCGATGATCGCCAAAGCCTCCGCTGAGGCTGTAGAACAAGGCATCCACGGGCAGGCGCTCACTCCGTTTCTATTGGGTCGTATTAGCGAGTTAACCAAGGGCAAGTCTCTCAAATCAAATCTGGCGTTGCTGCTGAACAATGCCCGCCTTGCTAGTGAGATCGCCAAAGAAATGTACGTGCGTAAAAAGGATTGGGCGATTTAGAGATTGGTAATTGGAGATTAGAGATCGCCCCACACGGGGCGATTTTTATTTAAAATGTGACCGGTCTGCCCATTTGAACACCTAACGCGCGCATCTCCAGCGGGGCGTTTATGGAACAACCCACTAATAAAAACCCCATCAACATAACCAAGGCAAAGCCTACTCATCTCTCATTCTTCAACAACTCCTGCGCCAAACTCTCAGGCATCTGCACAGCAACGACTTCGCCTTTTACGGTTACCACACCATTTGCTTGAAGCCATTCTTCAATAACCACTTTGCGCCCCTTCACTTCCTTCACCCGTGCACGAACTTCGAGAATTGGTCCCATTGGTGTGGGCTTGAGATAGTCCACATGCAAGGAAGCGGTGAGATAACGTAATGCGGGTTCGGTATCCATGGCGCGGTTTTCGGCGCGATAACCCGCCGCGGCAGCCGTGCCTGTGCCATGACAATCGATCAAAGACGCCAGCAAGCCGCCATACACATAGCCCGGAATGGCAATATGATGAGGCTTGGGTTGAAAATGACAGACGGATTCGTCTCCATCCCAATAACTTTTGATCTGGTGCCCAAGGTCATTCAACCTTCCGCAGCCATAGCAATGAGAAAAGGAGTCGGGGTAAAAATCTTGAAACGCAAGGGGTACCATGGGAGTTCCTTTATATGAGGTAATAAATACGTGATGCATAATTACGCATCGCGTATCACGCACTACGGCGTTAGAGTCGGCGACGTAGTAGCGTTAATCGTCAAATCTGGCGTGCCTGTAGGTGTAACGGTTGGTGTCAGGTTGTCTAAGACCACAAAACGCCCAACCACTTTCCATTCATATCCCATAAAGATCTGCACTTCATACTGCCCTGCCTGCCAACCGCCGATGGGTTCTGAACATTCTGTATACCCACCAATGCCGCCTGTGCCCCACTCGTCGCGCCAGGGTTCGGTTTCGTAGCATACCAATTCGCCATTGCGATACCAAAGCGCAGTCCACTGCACACCGGGCTGAGTGTTGT
>JBDKJK010000310.1:0-2989 GCA_039796675.1 Chloroflexota bacterium | reverse complement strand
TCATCCGATGGGATGGTGACAACGCTCATGCCTAACATACCCACCGAAGCAGGATTCGTTCCATGCGCCGCATCGGGGATGAGCATCTTGGTGCGTTTGGTATCGCCGCGCAATTTGTGATACGCCGCCATCATCAACACGCCTGTGAATTCACCGTGCGCCCCTGCGGCGGGCTGAAGGGTCACACCGGCAAAGCCGCTAATCTCTTTTAGCCATTCCTGCATTTCGAACATCAAAGCAAGGTTGCCCTGCACAGTTTCAATAGGCTGCAAGGGATGGGTGTATAAAAACCCCGGCAGGCGGCAGGTATCTTCGTTGATCTTTGGGTTATATTTCATGGTGCAAGAGCCCAGCGGATAAAACCCGCTATCGACCGAGTAGTTGAAACTGGAGAGCTTCATATAGTGGCGCACCACATCCACTTCGGCGAGCTCGGGCAGAGGCAGCTCAGAGCGTAACAAATCTTTGGGAGGCAGAGCCGTTTCGGGCACGTCTGAAGCGGGCATGGTCACGCCGCGTCGCCCTGGGGAGGAGAGTTCAAAAATGGTAGGTTCAATGATCGTTGCCATGTTTACATCTCCTTCAATATTTCAACGAGTGTGTCGATCTCATCTTTGCTGTTCATTTCGGTCACAGCAACAAGGAGATGATTTTTCATGGTCGGGTAATCTTTGCCGAGATCGTAGCCGCCAAGAATACCGTTATCCAAAAGATATTGGTTCACTTCGCTGGCAGGCTTGGGTGTTTGCAAAACAAATTCATGGAAGAATGGCTCAGCAAATGGAACCTTGAACCCTTTGATCTTACCCAATTCGCTGGCGGCGTAATGCGCTTTCTGATAGCAAAGGTTTGCCACTTCTTGCAAACCATACTTGCCCAATGTAGACATATAAATCGAAGCGCACAATGCCAGCAACCCTTGATTGGTGCAGATGTTCGACGTGGCACGTTCGCGTTTGATATGCTGCTCGCGTGCAGTGAGCGTAAGCACATACGAGCGATTGCCGCGCACATCTACAGTTTCACCCACAAGGCGACCCGCCATTTTATGAACGTATGATTTCTTGGTGGTGAAGAAACCAAGATACGGTCCACCATACCAAAGCGGAATGCCAAAAGGCTGCGCTTCACCCACAACAATATCTGCGCCCATATCACCGGGTGCTTTGAGCATGAGCAGTGCAGTTGGGTTTGCTACGATACAAACCAATGCACCTTTTTCATGCGCAGCATCGATCAGTTTGGTGTAATCGTAGATGCGCCCTAAGAAATCGGGATATTGCACGACGACGAGCATGGTCGACTCATCGATAAGAGCGATCAGCGCATCTGCGCTTAACTGGGAATTGGTCGGGTCGTCCCCAGCCTCTTCCAAGCCCATGCCTTGAGAATACGTGCGGATGACTTCGCGATACTGCGGGTTGACCGTAGGAGACATAACGATCTTCTTGCGTTTACCGCGATACTGGGCATACGCCAAGCTGACCGCCTCAGCGGTTGCCGTTGCGCCATCATAATGAGACGCATTGGATACTTCCATACCAGTCAGCGTTGCCATCAGAGATTGATATTCAAAGATGGCTTGCAACGTCCCTTGCGAGATCTCAGGCTGGTATGGCGTATATGCTGTGTAGAATTCGCCACGCCGAAGCATATGATCAACAACCGACGGGACGTAATGGTGATATGCCCCCGCACCAAGGAAAGAGATAAGATGTTCGCGCACATTTTCATTGGTGGCAGCCATCTCACCCAGGTGAGCGGCGGCTTCCATTTCAGTGAGTGCAGGCGGAAGGTTCAGTTGAGGAAAGCGATGTGCGGCGGGAATCGCATCGAATAGGTCGTCGAGCGTTTTCACACCAACAGTTTTCAGCATCGCATCCCGTTCATTCGGAGAGATGGGGATATAGGTCATGGTTTGCCTTTCAAAGTAACGAGTAATAAGAAATAAGTAACGAGGTCTTTTCCTCATTACTTGTCCCTCATTTCTTGTTACTAATGCGCTCGCCCTTCACAGTGTTTCTCATATGCGGCGGCATCCATCAAATCACCTTGTGTGCCGCCTTCAACCTTGATCATCCACGCCTCACCAAACGGGTCGGTGTTGATCGTTTCAGGCTTTTCGGACAACGCCTTGTTCACCGCACTGATCTTGCCTGCAACCGGCGAATAAATCTCAGAAGAAGCCTTCACCGATTCAACTGAAGCGATGGGCTTGCCGACGGTCACTTCTTCGCCTTCATCCACAAAAATTTCGATAAAGACAATGTCTGAGAGTTGGTTCTGGGCATAGTCACTAATGCCCACCGCGCCAGTGGCGGGGTCAAACCATTCATCAGATTGAGCGTACTTGAGGTTGGAAGGGGTGTTCATGGTAAGTCTCCTTTAGTTTTGAGTTAAACCGCCAAGACGCCAAGAACGCCAAGGGGTGAATAACGCGTAAAATCATGGGTTGAAAATGACTCGCTTGATTCCGAGTTTCAAAAGCGGTACATTTCTGAGTACTTCCATTTTTTCTTGGCGGTTAACAAAAAGAGGACGCGGAATACTATTCGCGCGTCCTCTGTAATGGAACCTGAGAGATTATCCCTTGCGGGATTTACACCGTCGGTGGCTCACGAGTGTGAGACTTTCCAGAGTAGATTCAGTTTCAGGGTCCTTTTGCCTGAGAGATTCATCTGGCTTCGCCTGTTATCCAGATTTGCACCTTCGGCGTCCCAACATTACGGGATCTCTTCCCTATAAACTGTTCAATTGTTATCCAAATTCTAAGGTCTAGGATGGTGAGAGTCAAGAGGCAATCTCAAAAACTTCGTCATTGCGAGGAGGGCGATAGCCCGACGAAGCAATCTTATGATTGTTTCATGGGATTGCTTCGCCCTACCGGGCTCGCAATGACGGGGTATTTCGCAGTCACTTATTCTCTTGTCCGGCGCACGGGTCGTTTGGGGCGATCCTTTTGCCCGGCTTTATCCGTTGTAGCAGGTCG
>JBDKJK010000309.1:0-3487 GCA_039796675.1 Chloroflexota bacterium | reverse complement strand
CTGCCCGGCATCGAAGCTTTGCGGCATTCCGCCGATATAGATGTATTTGACCTCTTGCTTACACAGATTGGTATGAGTATCTGCCTGATCAAATTGGATTTCTGAACTGGCAAGTTTTACTGTTTGAGAAAGAAGAGGTGCGATCCAAATGCCTGCATCTACGCCGGTTTGTTTTTCGGGTGTTTCAAATGAAGTTACATACAGCCCCGTCGAGGCGATCAGGATCGTCGCATCGGGCGGGAGGTTTTCGTCCATCCATGTGAAGGCGGCGAGGTCGTCGCGGCTGGCGAAGCGGCAACACTCGGATGGATAAAAATGATAATGAAGGGCAGCATTAAGTAGCACCAACCCGAAGGTAGAAACATATACGAAGCGCTGAATCAGGCGCGAGTTCGGGCGGAGGCGTTCCATCCATTGAGTCACGCCTGCTAAACCTAATCCGCCAAGAAGTGAAAATGGGATGATGGCAAACATCTGCACAAAGGGACGGTCGAGCGGGGTTTGAATGCCGTGTATGGGAATCGAGATGGCGATGAACAGACAAAGGAGGCTCAGGACAAGCCATGTAAAAAGAAAAAAAGTTTGGCGCGGATAGGCGAAGGCAGATGCAACACTTAATGAAAGGATAAAAAATAGAATCAGAAAGTCGTTGTTGATATAGCTACTGAGCAAGGTTTGAAGGGCGGGGTTATTTTGGAGCGCGACGATCTCGATAACGAACGCGATTATCAATACAACAAAAGAAACCCGGCGCAATAAAATTCGTTGGTGTATCCACGCCAAGGTGATGAGAGCAGCAAGGCACATCAAACCAAAAACGATAAGAGTCCGTGAGTGAATGAGCCCCGAAGCAAGAATCGCAAATGACAATAAGATAATTAACTGTTTGCGATTTTCGAATTTTCGATACAGCATGTACATCAACTGAAAGACGAAAAGCATGGCAACAAAACCCAGCAACGCGGGGTATTTACCCCAGTTCATCAGATGTGCTGGCATGTGAAAGCCAAAGCCCGCCAAAAGGCAGGCAAAAAAAGCCGCAGATGTTGAATCGGTTTCGCGTTTGATGAGGAAGTAGAACGTGAAGGGCAACAGCGCCAACACGAGCGGACCAAAGGCAAGCATGAGGTCAATGACCTCGGCTTGAAAGAAATAAGAGATAAAGGCAATCACTGAATGAAAGCCAAGATGATAGAAAACACTCATTAATTCAACAGTAACAGTCCCTGTGCTATAGGACTCGGTCAGCAAATGAATGAGCCGATAGTGCTCGGCTGAGTCAAAGTAGGAAGGCAAGACAATATTGGCAATGAATGCAAAACGTAAAATGACAGATGGAATAAGAAGGAAAATCAAAAAGGAGAAATGCACCAGTTTGGTTCGGATCAGAATCAGGCTAGAAGCGAGAATGACAACCGCCGCAAGAATGCCTGCCGTAAGCGCATTGAAAAGCAATGCGACTCCAAAAGTGAAAATAGATAGAAACAAGGCGGGAATCACCCAGCCTGCCATACTGATCGAGAGTGCATCTACTTCGGTGAATGAATTGCTAAAAAAGCGAAAAAGAATTCCACGTATGATAAAGAATCCCCATACGATAAAAATGAACACGACACACGCCGCCCAGGCGTGCCTAGTCAATGCAGAGAGACCGTCTGCCCAGGGATTCATTTAAGGGTAATTGGGGCTGTTGGAAGGTATCTTTGTAGCTGTTGGAGTAGGGCTAGGGGGCACTTCACCAAAAACTGGTGTCCCTTCAACAGGCACAGGCACGGTAGTGGTCACAGTTTCTTCAGATGATTCTTCTCCACCCGTGGATTGATTGGCGACAAGATATGCCGTCAATATAAATGTCCCTTGTGCCATCAAGCCGTCATTGCGTTCCGCGATCATTTGGATCTCGAATCCTTCCCCTAAATTAATGGCGCTGCCCGTGCAGTACACACTGGTGCCCACTTTTTTACTCGTAAGACAATCATATCTGCTTTCGCCTGATGCTCGGATCACGGTCAGATAAAAAGGCGCGTATGCATCTTCAGGCACATACAAGTTGATAATAGTGCTGCCAAATACATCGCGCCCAAAAGAAACCACACATAGAGAGGTCAATTGTGCACCGCAATAATTGAACGTCTCCGGTTCGCTTGTAACAGTGAGCGCTGCTTCTTGCGAACGGAAAACTGTCCAACCCAGCCCAGCCAACAGGATCAGACAGATAAATAAAAAAACACCTGCCAGTGTAAAGATCAGCAATCTTCGTTTTGAGATAAATTCAATCACATTGAAAATTCTACCACCACAAAATTAAACGTTTCCAAAATATAATCGAACATCATGGATCAACCCAAACCCCACATGACGGCTAAAGACGCCGTTGAACTTTTAAGACTTTTCGAGGAACATCACATCACCGTCTGGGTGGATGGCGGCTGGGGCGTGGATGCTCTACTCGGGGAACAAACCCGCCTCCACAACGACCTCGATCTTGCTCTTGCCCATCAAGATGTTCCCAAGCTGAAAGCTTTGCTCAACGAACGCAGCTATACAGAAGTCCCGCGCGATGACAGTTGGGAATGCAACTTCGTCCTAGGTGATGATAACGGTCATGAAGTGGATTTGCACTCCTGCACCTTCGACTCAGATGGCAACAACATCTTCGGCGTTGCCTATCCTATTGATTCATTAACCGGCAACGGAGTCATCCTCGGTTACCCGGTTAAGTGTATCGAACCGAATTGGATGGTCAAATTCCACACCGGCTACCCACTGGACGAGAATGATTATCACGATGTCAAATTGTTATGCCAGAAATTTGGCATTGAGATTCCCCCTGATTATGCCGAGTTCATTCAAAAGGAAAAAGAAAATGCCAAGCGTTGAAACTTCTACCCCGCCCAATACCCCGACTCCGATTGGACCGTATAACCACATCGCCAAGGTTGGCAACTTCATCACCATCGGCGGGACAGCAGGCGTGAATCCAGCCACAGGTCAACTCGCAGGCACTGATGTTTTCTCACAAACCGCGCAAATCCTTGACTCGTTCAAAGTGATGCTTGAGTCGGTCAACTCAGACCTAAACCATGTCGTTCACATCAACATCTTTCTACAAAACATGAGCAACTTTGACGAAATGAATCGCGCCTACGTCAGTAAAATGGGAGAGCATCGCCCTGCGCGGACAGTCATCGGCGTACGCGAACTCCCCAAACCCGGCGTGTTGCTCACGATGAATTTGACGGCGGTGACAAGAGAATAAAAGCAAAAGTGAACTCACCCAGAAATTAAGATTTTCGGGGGTGAGTTCACTTTAAGAACAAATGGGACGCTGATTAACGCTGAGAACGCGGATTTTTTAATCCTTTTCCGCGTACATCTGCGCTCGTCCGCGTCCCAAATTGAATTCGGGGTTCTTTATGTCTTTCTACACAAACGCAGCGGGTGAAATTTTGAAACGCTTTGCCAACCCGCGAATTTGACGTACGTT
>JBDKJK010000308.1:0-3296 GCA_039796675.1 Chloroflexota bacterium | reverse complement strand
TCAAGGATTCGACAATCTTGCCGTGAATGTCGAATGGCATGAGCGATTGAACATCAATGACTTCGATGTCAATACCCACTTTGCTGAGTTTATCGGCGGCATCCATCACGATGCGACAGCAAGCGCCGTAAGTAACGATGGTGACATCTTTCCCTTCGCAGATAATCTCAGGCACACCGAGTGGCAATGTGATCTCGCCGATGTTATCGGGCAGGCGTTCTTTTACGCGATAGCCGTTTAGCACTTCAACCACGATGGCGGGTTCATCGGCTTTCAAGAGCGTGTTGTAAAAGCCAGCGGCGCGGGTCATGTCACGCGGAACCAAAACATACATGCCGCGAGTGAGACTCAAAATGCCAGACATCGGCGAGCCAGCATGCCAAACCCCTTCGAGTCTGTGTCCGCGAGTTCTAACAATAACAGGTGCTTTTTGCCCGCCAGCGGTGCGCCAGTGCAAGGTCGAGAGATCATCGCTCATGATCTGCAATGCGTACAGAACATAATCGAGATATTGAATCTCTGCGATGGGGCGCAACCCGCGCATGGCCATGCCAATAGCTTGACCGAGAATGGTCGCTTCGCGGATGCCGGTATCGGTGACACGGAACTCGCCGTATTTTTCCTGCATGCCTTTGAAGCCCTGGTTCACGTCGCCAAGTTTGCCCACGTCTTCGCCGAATGCGATGAGGCGCGGTTCACGTGCGAGCGCGGCATCGAAGGCGGCGTTGACCACCTCAAAGCCAAACATGGTTGGCGATGTGTCTGAATACTTGGGCTTGACCTCGTCTACTTTCATGGCGGTGCCCGAGTACAAGTGCGACCCGTAGCGTTCCACATTCACCGCGTCATTCTCATGCTTCCATTGGATGAGGACTTGTTTGCTGGGATGATTCTCGTCTCGCAGGAGGCGCAGGGATTCATGCACGATGGCGTGGATATCACGCCTCGAATACGACGGGAGAGTTGCCAGCCGATCTCGAAGCAGACGCAACTCTGCGACATGGTTCGACGTGGGCGCGATCTCTTCGAGCATATCCATGACTTGATTACGCTCATCGGTGATGGGGGAGAGATAGGCATCCCATGCGGCTTTGCGGAATCCTTCTACAGTGTCGTAGTCTGCTTTTTCGAGAGAATCAAGCTCGGACGAAGAAATGATGCGCTTGTCCGTTATCCAGGCGCGCATCTTTTTGAGTCCGTCAAACTCTTCTTCCCACTTGAGTCGCTCTGCAGATTTGTATCGCTCGTGACTGCCCGAGGTGCTGTGACCTTGCGGCTGGGTCACGTCGACGACATGCACCAATGCAGGGATATGATATTCGCGCGCGATTTCGGCGGCGCTGAGATAGGTTTCAACGAGGGCGGGATAATCCCAGGCGCGGACGGTGTAATGATCGTAGCCGTTCTGCACTTTTTCAAATGGCAGGTTGGGGTTGCGCTCGAAGCCTTTGAGCAACGCGCCGATGTTCTCTTTGACCATTTGAAATTGATTGGGGACGGAGATGCCGTAGCCGTCGTCGTAGATGGTGATGATGGCGGGCGCTTTGAGCACACCAATGGCGTTGACCGATTCCCAGAACAGACCTTCGGCAGAAGATGCGTTGCCGATGGTGGCGAAGGTCACTTCGTTGCCATGCTGTGAAAAATCTTTTTGATCTTGTAGTTCTTTTATGTTGCGATACGCTACAGAAGCATATGCCAACCCAACCGCGCGCGGCATTTGTGCGGCTGTGGGTGAGATGTCTGAAGCGGTGTTGTACATTTGGGTTTGCGGACGCCACGAACCATTGGGGTATAAATTGCGCGAGGCGAAATGTGCGTTCATTTGCCGCCCGGCGCTGGCGGGGTCGTAGGTCACATCGGCATGGGAATACAGTTGTGCAAAAAATTCTTGAATGCTCATCACGCCTAGCATGAACATCCAGGTCTGGTCGCGGTAGTAGCCTGAACGCCAGTCACCTTTTTGAAAAGCTCTGGCGATGGCGAGCTGTGCGATCTCTTTGCCGTCTCCAAAAATGCCGAACTTTGCCTTGCCGCTAAGAACTTCTCTCCGCCCTATGAGGGAAGCCTGGCGAGATTGATATGCCAGGCGGTAGTCTTTGATGATCTCGTCTTTCTCGAGGGGAAGCGCAATCGTACCCTTCTTTTTGTTGGGCATCTACTCTCTCTCCTGAGTTGGTGATGGGGAAGATTATAACAAAGGCTTGCCTCCCGGAGGACATCGGTACGATGTGAGCGGGTTGAGGTGAAGGTCAGATCGAAGCGGGGATATTACGATTGAAGAGATGTATTACTATCCTCTTCAATCCCTAACCATGCTAGCGCATCCTCGATGTTGCTGAATATGCGCGTATTCATTCCACGGTTGACTGCTGTATTTTCCGCGAAACGATCTATTTCCGTTTGATGATAGACCGCTGCAACTTGTGCTATGGTGTTACGGAAGATTAATGCTCCTTGAACTCCAAGTTTAAACCGATCAAATGACTCCACCTTGCCCGTCATGTTCAGAAGGTTTGCCAAAACTTTGGTGCGTTTGCCTTGAGTGCAGTACCTTGCAGCTTCTTTGGCAAGTTCGAGCAGCTTTTCATACTTGTACTGTCCGTTGTAGGTTGCGTAAATATATCCGTCTCTATTTTCGATCACATTCATGGCGTCAACTCCGTGGTAACAAAAAGGGAGATAAGCATCTGATGTTATCTCCCTTCGTTTTTTTACTTTAATCGTTCCGCCACGATCTCAGCCACATCTTTTACTTGAATATTCCCGCCATCACCCTTGGATGCATCCGTCATCATTGTCAAGCAGAATGGGCATCCCACCGCCACTGTATCGGCTCCCGTCGATTTGGCTTCTGCGAAGCGCGTCGCATTGACTCGTGCCGAGCCTTCTTCCTCTTCTTTCCACATTTGTGCGCCGCCCGCACCACAGCAGAAAGACTTGGCTCCATTGCGCGGCATCTCTACCGTTTCAATCCCAGCGGACTTCAACGCATCACGCGGCGCATCGGTGACCTTGTTATGCCGTCCCAAATAGCACGGGTCATGGAAGGTGATCTTCATATTATCGCCTTCGAGGTTCATCGAAATTTTGCCAGCGCCCACCAACTCATTGATAAGTTGAGTGTGGTGAATGACCTGATAATTCCCGCCAAACGCCGGGTACTCGTTCTTGATGGTATGCAGACAATGCGGGCAGGTCGTCACAATTCGCATGGGTTGGGCAGACGAAATGCCCGCCCCTACTTCGTTCAATATCTCCACATTTTGTGAAGCCAAACCAAAGAAAATATCTTC
>JBDKJK010000307.1:0-4231 GCA_039796675.1 Chloroflexota bacterium | reverse complement strand
ACGTGCTGCCTGCCACTTCCAATCCGCAGGTCAGCACCACCATGCCGCTCATCATTCAATTCATTGAGGGACTGATTCAAAAAGGTCACGCCTATGCCGCAGAGAATGGCGATGTCTATTTCCGTGTGAACAGCGACGATGATTACGGTCGCCTCTCGGGTCGCAAGCTCGATGATATGCAGGCGGGTGCGCGCATCGAAGTGGGCGAACAAAAAGAACACCCCATGGACTTCGCGCTTTGGAAAGCCGCCAAGCCCGGTGAAATCTCATGGGATAGCCCCTGGGGCAAGGGTCGCCCCGGCTGGCATATCGAATGCTCTGCTATGAACCTCGCCGAACTCGGCGAACAGATCGACATCCACGGCGGCGGCAACGACCTGATCTTCCCGCATCACGAAAACGAGATCGCCCAAAGCGAAAGCTACACCGGCAAAGAATTCTCGCGTTATTGGATTCACAACGGCATGCTGCAACTCGGTGGCGAGAAAATGTCCAAGTCTTTGGGCAACATCATCAGCATCAAAGAATTTCTCTCCAAACGTTCCTCCGATGTCATGCGCATGCTAGTCTTGAACGGAACCTATCGCGCTCCGCTCATGTTCAATGACGAAACGCTGGATACCGCCGAGCGCAATGTCGAACGCCTCAAATCCGCGCTCAAGCCTGCCTCGCCCTCCGCAAGCGGACTCTCCGCCGACACCTTGTCCGCTTCGATTGAATCCGCGAAATCCAATTTCACCGAAGCCATGGACAACGACTTCAACACCGCCGGAGCCGTTGCCACGCTTTTCGAACTCTCCAAGTCCATCAACACCGCCCGCGATAACGGCGCGACGGCAGATCAACTTAAACCGGCGCAAGAAGTATTCAAACAATTAAGCAGTGTGCTCGGCTTAAAACTCGAAGAGAAAAAAGGTTCCAGCGAAAAAGAAGGCGAAGTAGAAGCCCTCCTCGCCGAACGCACCCAAGCCCGCAAAGACAAAAACTGGAAGCGCTCCGACGAACTCCGCGACCAGCTCAAAACGATGGGCGTCACCATCGAAGACAGTAAAGACGGTACGACCTGGAAGTGGAGTTAAATCAAGTAGGTCACGCTTGAAGCGTGACCTACTTTTTTATTCAGATGTATAATTCAATCACAACGGCTTTTCAAGGAGAAATTCCATGCGTAGAATGTTTGGCTTTTTAATCGGCATCTTCACTGGCGCCCTCGTTGGCGGCGTAATCGCTTTGTTGCTTGCCCCAGAATCCGGCGAAACCCTGCGCGGACAGCTCCGCGACCGTGGGCAGAACTTCCTCAACGACGTGCGCCACTCGGCAGATGCCCGCCGCATCGAACTGCGCGGACGATTGGACTCCCTGCGAGCGCCGAGGAATGAGTTCTAATGCGTGATGCGTGAGCAGATAAACCCGACCATTGCATCTTACTCATTACGGATTAAGAATTTATAAAACTCCACGGCCCGTCCCATACATTCCCCATACTCTGCTCGTGCAGAGATGATCTTCATATTCAGACCTGCGGCTTCGGTGCGCAGGTCTCCTCTTTCCAGCCCCAACAAAATTGCATCAGCTATCGACTGCGGGTTATTTGAATCGAACAGCAAACCGTTCTGCCCATGTGTGATCCACTCGCGAATCGATTCAATATCACCCGCCACGGGGAAACATCCGCAAGCCATTGCTTCGATCAACGTGTTCGGCGTGCCATCATGGATGCTCGGCGAAACCACGATCTGCGCCCCACGAAATACCTCGCCCATCTTTTCAAAAGGATAAGGCGGCAATAATTCCACAGCATGTTCAATTTCAAATTCTTTAACCCAACTCATGGCTTGTGATTCGTTCTGCATCCCTGTGCAAAGAAACTTCGCATCGGGTCGCTTCGCCAGCACCAACGGAATGGCTTTGAAGAATGAATCATTTCTCACATACGGGCGCACACCGCGTGGGTTAATAATGATGGGGCTCTTTACCAGCTCGTTTGGCGGATAAAAAACATCGCCTCTGATTCCGCCGTTGCCGGGTGCCACCCACGTGGGCTTCTCTTCGCCCAAGCCCCATGCATGCGCCAGCTTCACATCGCGTTCCACATCAGAATGTAAGCCATCTACAGAGCGCATGACCTTGCGCGTGTAATACTTCATCAGCGGCGTAGACGGGGCATGTAGGGTGAAGTCGTTGCCCCAGACGGAGACAAGGAATGATGGACGAGGTACGAGTCCTTGCAAAGCAGAGGCAGTTAGCATGCCCTCATACGGTACGCGCATGGCATGCACAATATCGGGTTGAACCTCTTTGATGAAAGCCCGTAATCTCTGCGCGGCAGCGGGAATGGTGACGGGACCCAGCCACTGCCTGATCTTGGTTCGCAGGCTGAGGGTCCGCGAAGAGGCGCTGGAAGGGGCAGAGGATCGCTTTTTGGCGGCGCTAAAAGCCACAGGGGTGAATTCCATCCGCACGCTGGGAAATTCCGCCGGATCACAGGCGAATGTAGAAGCAATAAAAATCTCGTCGCCGCGTTCAATAAAATATCGGATCCAATTGCGAGAAATGGGTGAACGCGCATCGGTGACAAATAACAGTCGCATAACATGATTATACTTTGCATAATCCACTCGACTTTGTAGTATATTTAAGCGCATGAATACTGGGCGCATTCTGATCGTTGAAGACAATATGGACACTTACGAATTGGTGCGATTCATTCTTGAGAAGAATGGATTCGAGACATTTCTCGCCATGAATGGACGGGACGGAGTTAACGCCGCAACCAAACAGATGCCAGACCTGATCATTATGGATCTTTCGATGCCAGAAATGGACGGCTGGACGGCAACCCGCCTGATCAAAGGCAACACTGCCACCTCATCCATTCCACTCATTGCGCTTACCGCCCATGCCCTGCCCAGCGACCGCAAACGCGCGTTCGATGCCGGGTGCAATGAATACATCACCAAACCCATGGATTTGTTAGACCTGCTCGAAACCGTACAGGAATTTATCAGCAAGTCTTAAATCAGGATGGGCGATTTTCTATAACACTGGCTCATGAAGCCGCAGCGGGTAAAACCCCTATCTTCGCTCCCGCAGGGACCCCTTCAACCAGCCAAATCTTTCAATCAAGAGGAACCAATATGAAACAAATTTGTGTCGTCGGCGTTGGATACGTCGGTCTTGTAACCGCCGCCTGCTTTGCCGATCTGGGCAACCGCGTCGTTGCATTGGATGTGAACGAACAGCGCGTTGAAAATCTCAAGAAGGGCATCATGCCCATTTACGAACCCGGGCTCGATGAGCTCGTAAAACGCAATGTAAAAGCTGGGCGCGTCACCTTCACCACCTCTTATACCGAGGCATTAAAAGGCGCGGAATATGCCTTCATCGCCGTGGGAACGCCCTCCGGCTCAGATGGCTCAGCAGACTTGCAATACGTTGCCGCGGCAGCGACTTCCATTGCGAAGAATATGACAGCGCCATTGGTGCTGATCAACAAGAGCACGGTTCCGATCGGGACCGGTGACTGGGTTGCCGACATTGTGAAGGGTGCCCAGCCCAAGCCGATAGACTTTGCCGTGGTCTCGTGCCCAGAATTTTTGCGTGAAGGTTCCGCCATCAGCGACTTCATGAGTCCACATCGCACTGTGATCGGTTCGCTGGATAAAGACGCCGCCAATAAGGTCGCGCAACTGCATTTACCCCTGCGCGCACCCATCGTCATCACCGACTTGCGCACTGCAGAAATGATCAAGTATGCCAGCAATGCCTTCCTGGCTACAAAGATCTCCTTCATCAACGAACTCGCCGACCTGTGCGAACGCGTGGGCGCAGATGTAAAGGAAGTGGCAGCAGGCATGGGCTATGATGCCCGCATCGGTCGTCACTTTTTAGATGCCGGTTTGGGCTGGGGCGGTTCGTGCTTCCCTAAAGATGTGGAAGCGCTCGCCTTCATGGCAAAAGAAAAAGGTCTTGAGCCGAAGATCCTCAACAGCGTGATGGAAGTTAACTATGACCGCCGCAAAGAAGCGGTAAAGAGTGTTGAAGCGATGGTCGGTGGAAGTTTGAAAGGCAAGACCGTTGGCTTGTTCGGTCTGGCATTCAAACCCAATACAGATGACATGCGCGATGCCCCCGCCATTGACATCTCGGAAGAATTGATCGAAGCAGGTGCAAAGGTCCGTGCTTATGACCCGGTTGCAATGCATGTAGCACGCCCGATCCTCCCGGCGGT
>JBDKJK010000306.1:0-3206 GCA_039796675.1 Chloroflexota bacterium | reverse complement strand
TCCAGTTGACGCGCTTCACGCTGCCGACCAGCAGCCTCTTTGTGTTGACGGTCTTCCTGCTCTCGTATGGTTTGGGCTTTCTCTGGCGCATCCCGTCGCTGGATTCGTGGATGACCCTGCTCGGCATCTTTGGTCACTCTTTCGTGACCACAGCACTGCTGGCAGCCAGCTTTATTTACTACCGTGATATGAGTTTATGGGTGCAGGCGGTGCTGGAAAAACTGCGCCCGAATAGTGTGATTAAACAAGCATGATGACGTAGGTTGTCATTGCAGGCAATTGGAGGATTTTGTGGCTGAACAGAAATATGATGTAAGTTCAATTCAAGCACTGGAAGGTATTGAACATGTTCGTAAACGCCCCGGCATGTACGTGGGCGGCACTGATATCAAAGCGTTACACCACCTCGTTTATGAAGTGGTCGATAACGCCATCGATGAAGCCCTGGCGGGTTTCTGTACGCGCATCGACATTACCATTCACAAAGACAGCAGTGTCAGCGTGAAAGATAACGGACGTGGTATCCCTGTTGGTCCGCACCCATCTAAAAAAGATGCCAACGGCAAGCCGATGGAAACCGTGGACGTGGTTATGACCGTGATCGGCGCGGGTGGTAAATTCGGCGGCGGCGGATATAAGGTCTCTGGTGGTTTGCATGGTGTGGGTATCAGTGCTGTGAATGCCCTCTCTGAATGGACCACAACCGACATCAAGCGTGATGGCAAGCACTGGCATCAGGAATACAAACGCGGTATTCCGCAGGGCGCGATCAAACAGGTTGGCAAGGTCGATAAAGAAGATACCGGCACCACCCAGACCTTTAAATTTGACAAGCAGATCTTCACCGAAGATATTGATTATCGCTTTGATACCCTGGTGCAGCGCTTCCGCGAAATGTCTTTCGTTACCCGCGGCATCACCCTCAAGTTTGTCGATGAACGTGCTGACCGTGAAATGACCTTCTACTTCGAAGGCGGTATTACCTCTTTCGTCCGCTATTTGAACCGCAACCGTGAGAACCTGCACTCTGTAGTGCATGTCGAAAAAGAAGTGGAAAATATCGGCATCGAAGCCGCCATTCAATACACCGATGCCTACACCGAGTCGGTCTACTCGTTTGCCAACACCATCAACACCATCGATGGTGGTTCGCACCTGACCGGTCTGCGTTCCTCGCTCACACGTGTGATCAACGACTATGCAAGAAAGAGCGGACTTCTCAAAGACGCTGATCCGAACTTCTCGGGCGATGACACCCGCGAAGGTCTGACTGCTATTGTGTCGGTCAAGCACCCGGGTCCGCAGTTTGAATCGCAGACCAAAGTCAAGCTGATGAACCCCGAAGTGCAGACCTATGTGGCGCAGGTGGTGGGCGAATCGTTCATGACCTTCCTCGAAGAGAATCCGCAAGCGGCGAAAGCGATCATTGCGAAGTGTTTGACCTCTGCCCGGGCGCGGGATGCGGCGCGTAAAGCTCGTGATCTCGTCATCCGCAAATCGGCGCTTGAATCCTTGACCTTGCCCGGTAAACTGGCAGACTGCTCTGAGCGAGATACATCCAAGACCGAACTCTACATCGTAGAAGGTGACTCGGCAGGAGGTTCTGCCAAACAGGGACGCGACCGCCACTTCCAGGCGATCCTTCCGTTGCGCGGTAAGATCCTCAACACCGAGCGCGCCCGCCTCGATAAGATCCTGGGCAATAACGAAGTCAAGGCGCTTATCTCTGCACTCGGAACGGGTATTGGCGATAACTTCAGCCTCGAAGGTCTGCGCTACGGACGTGTCATCATTATGACCGATGCCGACGTGGATGGTAGTCACATCCGAACGTTGTTGCTGACCTTCTTCTTCCGCTATATGCCAGCCTTGATCGAAGATGGTCACCTGTATATTGCCCAGCCGCCACTTTATCGCATTGCGCACAAGAATAATGTCAAGTATGTGTACAGCGATAAAGAGAAAGACAAAGCTCTCAAAGAGTTGGGCGAGAAAGCCAACCTTCAGCGTTATAAAGGTCTCGGTGAAATGAACCCCGATCAGCTGTGGGATACGACCATGAATCCCGCCAACCGCACATTGCTCCTTGTGACGGTGGACGACGCCGCCGAAGCCGACCGCACCTTCGACATGCTCATGGGCGACGCCGTGGACCCACGCAAGAAGTTCATCCAAACCCATGCCAAGAGTGTGCGGAATTTGGATATTTAGTTTTTTCAAAATAAAAGAGCGACCTGTACAGGTCGCTCTTTTATTTTGAAGTGAATAGCATTTGTGGATGGTCTATGATGGGGCGGGGAATGAGTCACAGGGAATGATTGCAGGAAGATTAGGAAATAGTTGCTGCAAAATGATATGTGTTTTAGAGAGGAGGGATTTATAATCTAAAAAATGGTTCAAGTGTTTCAGAGAGGATAATAAAATGAATCTACTTAATTCCTATAGAATAAAACAAAGGCGGGATGCCAAACAAATACTACAGAAGATTGAAAGTGCAAATGGTAAAGTTTTAGTGATTCATTATTCATGTGAGTCTTTTTATGGAAAAGCCGGATATACCCCTCGGGTTACCAGTATTGGAATTTTGAACAGAGAGAACAACGAGGCTATTATTTTCTCTTTACACTTATCTGCACAAATATTAAAAAAGGACCTTGTGAACCTCTCAAATGAGAACTTAGATGAAGTAGAGAAATCTATGCTTGATGAATTCTCGAAATATGTGCACGATCACATGAATTACATATGGATTCATTGGCATATGAGAAGTGCGAGTTATGGTTTCCAAGCTATATCAAATCGATACAGAATACTAGGTGGAAAAGAAATAAATATTCCAGATATTAATAAGATCGATTTGCCGGAAATTTTAGGTAAATTATTTACCTATGGCTTTGAGGCTAACGAACCTCACGGACAGTTGTTGAATTTAGCGAATAGGAATAAAATTTCAACTCGAGATGCTTTGCCCGGGGCAGAAGAAGCAATTGCATTCGAAAACAAAGAATATCTAAAACTTCATATGTCAACTTTAAGGAAAGTAGAAATAATTGACCGCTTGCTAACTACTTATCAAAATGACAAAATTAAGCATAATGCAAAAGTCAAAGATATTTATGACCTTTCGATTCCAGGTTTAATTAATCTTGTAAAAGAATCGCCAGTTCTCTTATTAATTTGGTCAATTGTGATTTTTGTGATTGGTG
>JBDKJK010000305.1:0-4419 GCA_039796675.1 Chloroflexota bacterium | reverse complement strand
AACATCCATACCTACAACCGCCACAATACCCAACAAACTAAACAGTTTCTGCCAAAACAGCCAGCTTTGTTTATTCTCCAAGCGTTTCAAGAAAAATCCCTTGAAAGGCAAAGGAATTTTTTCATTCGTCAGGCTGGCGTAGAGGTCTTTGTAATACTCATCGGTCTTGAACCAGAGTTTATAACTATTGGAAAGGAACAGAAAGCTGAATAAAAGAAAGATAAGGACAAAGCTAAAAGGAGGTTGTGTCATATTCAAAGATATTTTTCCATGCGGATGTCTGTCCACATTTTGTTTTGCCAGAAGGTGAATTCAGGAATCCTGCCGATCTCGGTGTATCCCATTTTTTGATAGAGCTTTTGAGCAGGGGGATTGAACTCAAAAACGCCCAGCTCGATCCGCTTGTAGCCTGCTTTGCGAATTTCTTCTTCAAGGTGCTGCATTGCCAGTGTACCCAGTCCCTTGCCACGGGCGGATTCTTCACCGATGGTAATGCCGATCCACGCCGTGCCGGGTTCTTTTTTATAAAGGTGCGCCGGGTCGATCTGGTAACTCATCTCACCGACCAGTTTTTTTTCGAGATAGATCAGATAGGTGGTTTGGTGTTCCTGTCGTTTGGTAAGTTCAACCGGGTCTACAGTGCTGTTTCGCTCAATATCTGCCAGGCTGCCATTAGGGCAGGTGAGGTGGGCGAGTGCTGGGTCATTCTCCCATTTCGTAAAGGCAGATAAGACTTCGGGCGCAGATACGTCGGCTAACTTCGAAAAAGAGATATTCATCGAAGCTAACTAACGAAAGCTGGAGCTGCTAATGATCTTTCCGGTATCCATATTGAGATCGCAGAATTGACCATTGTTAGTGAAGGTGGAGAGGGTCGAATCTTCGTTCAGCTTTAGTTTGGTGAAGAGAATGTTAGGAGATGGCTTTTCTGCCTTCCAAAGAAACTCTCCATTTGCTGAGAGCATGTAAAGGTTTGTTTCGCTAATGGGGAACCCATTTGGGTTTTCCAATATGACGATGCCTTTCTTAAGTTCAAGAAATTTTTCGATAGTCGTATGGATTGCGGTAAATTGCATAATCAGTATCCTTGCTGTTTGAGCTGTTCGCTGGCTTGCCACCATGCGTCCATCTTGGGTTTGTGTATTATATCTCAATCTGCCCTTGCCTACCGCTCGGTAGGGTAAAAATGCAACAAAAAAGCCCGGCGCGTTATTGAAGATGCGTCGGGCTAGGGGATGGGGTGATCATCCATCATTGCTCTTGAACTCCCATGTTGCTGAGTTCATCCTGGCTGTATTGCGCTACGTACATATCAGAACCAGCCAGGGCGAGCAGGAGTACAACGACCACTGCGGCAAGAACGAACATTGTGCAACTCCTTTCTTTTTTCTGTATTCAATATAACGATTCTTTTTGCGAAAAGCTACTCCCCTTTCAGTACTGTAATGGTTTGACAATACGCTTTTGAAAGGAGTAACTACTTAACGCATTTGCATTGCAAATAGTTCCAATACTACTTTTAACTAGGTATGAATAGGCGTGGCTTGAATTATGCGCCGCAGAATGCCTCACATTGACATTCCACCTTTTTGGGATAAAATACATCCCGCCATTCAAATGAGTATGCCGAAGTGGCGGAATTGGCAGACGCGCTACGTTCAGGGCGTAGTGAGAGCAATCTCATGAGGGTTCAAGTCCCTCCTTCGGCACACAAAGACTCGCAGACGCGGGTCTTTTTTGATGGATGGAACCCGGCTCGGGCTGGGGAGGAGGCGTTACCATCTGCCTTGGGTTGATGCCACGCTGTGGGCTTAATCCGCAAGAGCAAAAAACGGACTAGGGTGGTATAATTGCACTATAAAATAGTACTTCTTTCATCTAATGCGACACGAAGTTTCCCCCATCTTCGTGTCTTTTTATGCCATTTCTGCGTGAAAAAAGCGGCTTTTTGCTGGGTTTTGGCTCTTAAAAAGGACTTATTATGGCTGAAGAAAATTTGATTGCTGGAAATGTCGAGTCGGTGGATATTGATGCCCAGATGCGCTCTGCGTACCTGGATTATGCCATGAGTGTGATCGTGGCACGTGCTTTGCCCGATGCGCGCGACGGCATGAAGCCGGTGCATCGACGCATTCTGTATGCCATGCATGAGCTGGGATTGCGCTCGAATACGTCGTATAAGAAGTCTGCTCGTATTGTGGGTGAGGTGCTGGGTAAGTATCACCCGCATGGCGACTCGGCTGTGTATGAGTCGATGGCGCGTATGGCGCAGGATTTTTCATTACGCTATTTAATGGTAGATGGTCAGGGCAACTTCGGCTCGGTGGATGGGGACGCGCCCGCTGCGATGCGTTATACCGAGGCGCGCCTGCAAAAAATGGCGGAAGAAATGCTGGCGGATCTCGAAAAGAACACCGTGGAGTACGGTCCTAACTTCGATGATTCGCTTCAGGAGCCGTTGGTTTTACCGGCTCGCCTGCCGAATCTGTTATTGAACGGCGCTTCTGGTATTGCCGTGGGTATGGCGACAAATATTCCGCCGCAAAATCTGCGCGAGTTGACCGGCGCGATCAATCACCTCATCGACAATTATGACAAGATTGAAGATATCAGTGTCGAAGACCTGATGAAGTTCGTGCAGGGACCGGACTTTCCGACTGGCGGCATGATCGTTGGCACGGAAGGGATTGTTTCGGCGTATGGCACCGGGCGTGGTCGCATTGTGATGCGCGGCATTGCTCACATCGAAGAGACGAAAGCCGGGCGGTATCAGATCAATATCACCGAGATTCCGTATCAGGTCAATAAATCCACGCTGATCGAACGAATTGCCGAACTCGTGCGCGAGGATAAGATCGACCAAATTTCCGACCTGCGCGATGAATCGGATAAGCGCGGCATGAGCATCATCATCGAATTGAAGCGTAGTGCCCAGCCCAAGAAGGTTTTGAACCAGCTTTATAAATATACGGCGCTGCAATCCACGTTTGGTGTGCAGATGCTGGCATTGGTAGATGGCGAGCCGCGTACTTTGCCGCTTAAACGCCTTCTGCAAATTTTCATCGATCACCGTCATGAGGTCATTACCCGCCGTTCACAGTTTGATCTGGATAAAGCCAAAGCCCGCCTGCATATTTTGGATGGCTATCTCATTGCATTGAATAACATTGATGCCATCATCAAGGTCATCCGCGAAGCCGAAGATGCCGATAAAGCCAAGTCTGCGTTGATGACGCGCTTTAAACTAAGCGAATTGCAAGCACAAGCGATCTTGGATATGCAGTTGAGGCGTCTGGCTGCCCTTGAACGTTGGAAGATTGAAGAAGAACATAAACAAGTTAGTTCGACGATTGCCTATCTTGAAGACCTGCTTGCCCACCCCAAGAAGATCCTTGCACTCATCAAGGATGACATGAACGAAATGGCAGAAAAATACGGCGACGACCGCCGCACGCGCATTTCTGCCGAAGCCCGCGAAGACATTCACGAAGAAGACCTTGTGCCCGATGAATCAGTGCTCATCAGCCTCACCGAACGCGGATATATTAAGCGTGTGGCAGCAACTGCCTTCCGCCAGCAAAGCCGCGGTGGACGTGGCGTGAAGGGGCACACCACGAAAGAAGAAGATGAAGTCGTTATGCTCATCCCGGCGCGCAGCCATGATACGATGTTATTCTTCTCAGATAAGGGCAAGGTGTATTCTGAAAAGGTTTACCAGATCCCTGATCTCGACCGTGCCACCAAAGGCATTCCATTGGTCAACATCCTTTCGCTGGACCCCAACGAAAAAGTAACAGCAGCTATGGCGGTTCGAGTTTTCTCGCCCAATCAATATTGTGTATTGATGACCGGACGTGGACGCATGAAACGTGTGGCAATGGAAGAATTCGCATCAGTACGCCCCTCAGGCTTGATTGCCATGAACTTAGATGAAGGTGACACCCTCGGCTGGGTGCGCCTCACCTCCGGCAAGGATGAGATCATCATCATTACCGAAAATGGGCAGGCTCTCCGCTTTGGCGAAGATAAAGTCCGTGCAATGGGGCGGCAAGCCGCGGGCGTGCAGGGCATTCGCCTCGGCAAGGAAGATGCCGTTACCAGCATGGATGTGGTCGAAAAAGAAGGCGCGTTACTTGTGGTAACCACCAATGGGTATGGCAAGCAAACCCCGCTCAAGGAATACACACCCAAGGGACGTGCCACGGGCGGTATCTCTACCATTGACCAGAAAGCCCTCAAAGAGATCGGCAAAATTGCGGCAGCCCGTGTGGTGCAGAAAGATGACGATCTGACGATCATGACTTCAAACGGGGTTGCTATTCGTCTTAAGGTGAATGATGTCAAACAGTCTGGGCGTTCGACGCGCGGTGTGCATCTCATCAAGCCGCAAGATGGCGACAGTGTTGCATCGGTGGCGCG
>JBDKJK010000304.1:0-8040 GCA_039796675.1 Chloroflexota bacterium | reverse complement strand
TGGAAGAAAAAATACGGCGGACTCATCACCACGCAGATTCGCCGCCTCGGCGCTTCGTGTGATTGGGATCGAGAACGCTTCACACTGGACGAGGGGCTGAGTCGCGCTGTCCGTGAGGCTTTTGTGCGCCTGTATGAGAAAGGCATGATCTATCGCGGACCCCGTCTCATCAACTGGTCACCGGGACTCAAGACGGCCGTGTCTGACCTCGAAGTGGAATACTCTGAGGAAGATGCTACGTTGTATTACTTCAAATATATGATCAAAGAAGATGATAAGGACGAGGCTCGCCCTCGTCCACAGGCAGGCGAGCAGGATGAGCGCGAGGCTCATCCCTACATCCCTGTGGCAACAATTCGTCCTGAAACGATTTTGGGTGATACGGCTGTGGCGGTTCACCCGGAAGATGAACGCTTTAAGAAATTCATCGGCAAGACCGCCATCGTGCCCATGCTCGGACGTGAAATTCCCATCATTGGTGACGAATACGTGAGTATGGAATTCGGAACAGGCGCATTGAAGATCACACCGGCACACGACCCGAACGATTACACCATCGCGCAAAAACATAACCTGCCCATGATCTCGATGTTGGATAAAGAAGCCAAGGTGAACGAGAATGGCGGAAAATATCAAGGCTTGGATCGCTTCGAGGCGCGGAAACAACTCTGGGCGGATATGAAAGAGGCGGGGCTCGTCATCAAGACCGAGCCTTACCGCACCACCATCCCTCGTTCGCAGCGCGGCGGTGAAATTGTTGAGCCGATGATCTCGGAGCAGTGGTTCGTGAAAATCGAGTCGATGGCGAATGCCGGGCTCGATGCGGTGAAAGATGGGCGCATCAAGATCGTGCCTGAGCGTTTTGAGAAAACCTACTTCAACTGGCTCGACAATATCAAGGACTGGTGTATCAGCCGTCAGTTGTGGTGGGGGCATCGCATTCCGGTTTGGTATTGCCCCGATGGTCACATGACCGTGACACGCGAAGACCCGACCCAATGCGGTACCTGCGGCTCGAAAGATATTCATCAAGATGACGACGTGCTCGATACATGGTTCTCCTCTGGCTTGTGGCCCTTCTCCACGCTTGGCTGGCCCGATGAAACGCCCGACCTGAAATATTTCTACCCCACCTCCTACATGGAAACGGGTTACGACATTTTGTTCTTCTGGGTGGCGCGCATGATCATGAGCGGGCTTGAATACACCGGCGAAGCGCCGTTCCATACCGTGTACCTGCATGGTCTCATCCGCGATGAACATGGACGAAAAATGTCCAAGACTTATGGCAATGTGATCGACCCGCTGACCGTAATGGACGAACTCGGCACCGATGCGCTACGCTTCACTTTGTTAGTGGGCGCCACACCCGGCAACGACATGAATCTTTCGGTGAAGAAGGTCGAAGCCAACCGCAACTTCGCCAATAAAGTGTGGAATGCCGGGCGGTTTGTGATCAATGCGATTGCTTCGTTGGAAGGCATGCAAGCACAAACGGAAACAAATACACAGTGGACGCTTGCAGATAGTTGGATCTGGGCTCGCCTCCAAAACCTCATCCGTGACGTGGAACGCCAATTCCAGAACTTCCAATATGGGCAAGCCGGGCAGCAGATCTACGACTTTTTATGGTCAGACTTTGCCGACTGGTACGTGGAAATTGCCAAGAATCAAATGCAGAATGAAGAAAGCAGAATGCAGACTGTTAAGACTTTAGCGCGCGTGTTGGACACAACGCTCAGGCTGTTGCATCCCTTCACGCCCTTCATCACCGAAGAAGTTTGGGGACACCTACACAGCGCTCTGCGTGAATCGCCGATCTCCAACCTTTCAAAGGATTGGCCCGATGCGCTCATCGTTGCCAAGTGGCCCGAGTCGCGTAACCCCGAAGGCTGGGAAGCCGACAAAATCGCCGACTTTGAATTGATTCAGGAAATTGTCCGCTCCATCCGCAACCTGCGCGCCGAAAAGAATGTGTCACCATCGAAAAAGATCGCCGCTTCTTTCTCTGCTGGAGCTAAAACCGATTTGCTGAAAGCGCAATCTACCGTCATCGCCACCCTCGCTGGGCTAGACCCATCACTAATTACTATTCACCAATCTCTCGCAGAGAAACCCGCCGACTCCGCCGCCCTCGTAGTTGGCTCTGTGGAAATCTACCTGCCGCTCGCAGGCATGGTAGACCTCGCCAGCGAAAAGACCCGCCTTGAAAAAGAACTCAAGGAAGCCGAGTCTCACATTCAGCGTTTGGAGAATCTGCTCAATGGCGACTTCGCGCAAAAAGCTCCGCCCGCATTGGTGCAAAAAGAAAAAGATAAACTCGCCGGGTACAAAGATACGGCTGAGAAGATCAAAGCACAATTGAAATAATTTGTAGGGGCGACCCTCGCGGTCGCCCTTATTATTTAAAAAAGGTCAACATGCAAAAACCCATCATCACCATCCGCCGCGCAGTCGCCTCAGATGCAGAAGCCATCAAACAAATATTCGAAGGTCCACGGGTCGTTTGGGGGACGCTCCAACTTCCCTATCCATTAATAGAGAAATGGGAAAAGTGGATCACAGAACCATCTGATAGCTTTTTCAGGTTTGTCGCTTGTGCTGAAGATAAAGTGGTCGGAGAATTTGGGCTGGATACCTTCCCAAGCCACCCTCGCCGCAAACATGCCGGTGAGATCGGCATGGCAGTCCATCAAGACTGGCACGGCAAAGGTGTGGGTTCTACCATGATGCAAACCGCCGTAGACCTTGCCGATAAATGGCTCAACCTCACCCGCCTCGAATTGGGTGTGTATACAGATAACGAACCCGCCATTGCCCTGTATAAAAAATTCGGCTTCGTCATTGAAGGCACCATGAAAACTTCGCCTTCCGCGACGGAAAATTTGTCGATGTACATGCCATGGCACGCCTGCGCTAACCCATTACTCAAGTGTGATGGTCAGGTAAAAATTTCCCCTTAAGATAGACCCATTCCATCACACATAGGAGAGTTTCATGCAAACCCCAACTCAATACGCCGCCTGCCCTCAATGCGGACAATCGAATGCGCAGCCCGTCAAGTACACTTGGTGGGGCGGCGTACTTGGACCTAAAATGATGAGCCATGTCAAATGCCAAAGTTGTAATACACAATACAACGGTAAGACCGGCAAATCTAATACGCAGAGCATCATCATCTACAACCTCGTTGTGTTTGCCATCGTCTTCTGCGCATGCGGCGGGCTGGCAGCCGTGACCGTCTTCCTTCAAAACCAATAGCCATTTCCTTAAAATCAAAAGTGGATGTGCGTGATACGCACATCCACTTTTGTATTCTCAAGCAAACACTATTTCATCAGGTCTTTCAGCTTTTCCATAAACCGTTCAGGCTGATTGAAGAAATTCGCCACATGGATCTTGCCCGTACGGATCAATGATAATGCCTTCGAATCCGAGACAATCCCCGAACTGGTTTCCGCGATCACGTCCGCAGTCCGCCCGCTGCCTTCTGCAACAATAACCGGTCTGCCATACTGAATATTATTGCGAGCATCTTCCCAGGTGATCTGTCCGCCATTGATCAAGATTGCAACCGTCGGCTGCGTGTTGGATAAAGCACTCGCCGCCGCCGCGATCCACTCCGACTCATCTCCCCACTGCGAACCCGGGCAAAACATAAAATGAGAATGATGCGGCTCAAGCATTGCGTCGATCATCTCAATTCCACGCGCCACTATACCTACAAGAGGAAGATCAACAGAACATGCCGTCAGCGCTCGCCCCATGGCAGCCATAACCCCGCTATCTGTGCCGCCATCAAGAATCGCAGCCTTTTTTTCATAGGCAAAGGGGATCAAATTCTTCTCAAAAAACTCCTGCACCTTCTCTATATCCTCCCTGCTCATTCCTCCAGCACCTCCAACCAGCACGATCGAAGGTTGCTCTTGCGAAAACCCAAGCAATCGCCACGCTTCTTTCAAATCGGTCAAAACATCGGGCAACACCACAGGCTTTGAAACATTTTGTATCGTGACGGTATCCAGTTTCATTTCTAAATTATACGCCGGAAGATTTAGAAAAAAAACACGAATTTCTTACACAACCACAAATCCATTATTGAATTGACAGGGAGAATTTGGGTGACTATAATCACATCACAATAGAAATAACCTTCGGGGCAGGGTGTAATTCCCGATCGGTGGTAAAGCCCACGAGCCTGTTTAGGTACATCGCTTTCCTTATTGGGAAAACGGGCATGATCCGGCGCAACTCCGGAGCCGACAGTATAGTCTGGATAGAAGAAGGTACACAGCACAAATCCGTATGGGATTTTGTGTGGATTCACGCCCCGAAAACATTCACTGTTTTCGGGATTTTATTTAACGGATTCACACGCCTCATTTCAGGATTTATGCCTGTTTTCACGCCCCGGAGTTTTAATTACGCCGAGGCGTTTTTGTTCGTAGGGATGACCCTCGCGGTCATCTAGTATTTGGACAGGGGCAAGCCCTGTCCCTACATAAATTATGAAACCAAAAAATCTTCACACCCTCTCCCGCTGGCTCGGGCTCGTCTCCATCCTGCTTCTCATCCCGGCATGGATGTTGATCGTCCAAGTTAGCAAGCTTCCCAAATTCATTCTGCCCTCCCCCATGGATGTGTGGAATCGCTTCCTATTGGCGTTAAGCGATGGCAGTCTGCTTTATCACACGGGCATTACTCTGGTTGAGATCGTACTTGGCTTGCTGGTAGGCATATGCTTCGCCACCCTTGTTGGATACGCTCTCGCAAAATCACGTACCTTGGAAACCGTCCTCTCACCTTATCTCGTGGCGAGTCAGGCAATTCCCATTGTCGCCATTGCGCCTTTGCTCGTCATCTGGCTCGGAGATGGAATCCTCTCGAAAGTGGTCATCTGCGCGTTGATCGTCTTCTTCCCGGTTTTGGTCAATACGATCGTTGGTGTGCGGGCAGTATCCGCTTCGTTGTACGACTTGATGAACTCCTTGCGTGCCACGCGCTGGCAAATTTTATGGAAGCTTGAACTCCCCGCCTCCCTTCCCATCCTCCTCGGCGGACTTCGCATCGGCGCAACGCTTTCGGTGATAGGCGCCATTGTCGGTGAGTTGGTCGATGCGGAGCAAGGGCTTGGCTTCTTACTGCAACTCGGTGATTTTCAATATGACACGTCGATGGTTTTTGTGGCGGTCTTTATGTTGGTCATTCTTGCGCTATGTTTGTACGGTGTAGTGACCTTACTGGAAAAAAGATTTTTGAAATGGCAACAATAACATTTCCGTCATTGCGAGGGCGGTGCTCTTTCGCCCGAAGCAATCTCCAACTCAATTACAAGATTGCTTCGTCGCCAAGAACAAGAACGCTCCTCGCAATGACAGGATAAATCTAAAGGAGACAACTTAATGAAGAAAGTAGTTTTACTCATGCTCGGGCTGGCGATCAGCCTAATGGGGTGCGGCAGCCCAAATTCCACGCAAGAAGCGGGCGAGCTTCGCACGATCAAATTGCCGATGGGTTACATCCCAAACATCCAATATGCGCCGTTCTATGTAGCGGTTGAAAAGGGATATTTCGCCGAAGAAGGCATCATCATTGAGTTCGATTATTCATTTGAGACCGACGGCGTGGCATTGACCGGTGCGGGCGAGCTTCCTTTTGCGGTGGCTTCGGGCGAACAGGTTTTGCTGGCACGTTCACAAGGCTTGCCGGTAGTGTATGCGTTTGCATGGTATCAGCAGTTTCCCATTTCGATCATTGCTGCGCCCGAGTTGAACATCAATGAACCCGCCGACCTGCGCGGAAAGAAGATCGGTTTGCCTGGTCTGTTCGGTGCGAACTACATTGGTGCCCAAGCATTATTGTTCTCAGCAGGTGTAGACCCCTCTGAAGTGACCTTCGATACCATTGGCTTCAATCAAGTGGAAGCATTTGCAACCGGTGCAAGCGACATTGTAGTAGGCTACGCCGCCAACGAACCGATTGTGCTTGCTTCACAAGGCTTTGAATTAAATGAACTGCGCGTGGCAGACTATGCCCAGCTGACCGCTAACGGCATTGTCACCAGCGAAATGACCATCGCCAACGAACCAGACCTGGTGCGTGGCATGGCGCGTGCATTGGCGCGTGGCATCCAAGATACGATTACAAACCCAGAGGAAGCCTACACCACCAGTTTGAACTTCGTCGAAAATTTGAAAGATCAAGATAAAGAAGTGCAGATGCAGGTCTTAAACACGTCCATTGAATTCTGGCAGGCAGAGCGCATCGGCTTCTCTGAGCCGCAGGCATGGGAGAATATGAATGACCTTCTGGTAAAGATGGCGTTGATCTCCGAGCCGGTTGATCTTAGCAAGGCGTTTACCAACGAGTTCATTCCATAAAGATTTCACGAGTCACGTTTCACTTGTCAACATGATAAGTGAAACGTGAATCAACCATGACTACAAAACCCATCCTCAGCGTCCGCAATCTTTCCGTCACCTACCCCGACTCTAACAACGGGCTTCATGCGCTTGACGATATCTCGTTCGAGATTCGCCCGCGTGAGTTTGTTTGTTTTCTTGGTCCATCGGGTTCGGGCAAAACCACCTTCCTGCGTGTGCTGGCTGGCATTCTGCAACCCACCTCGGGCTCGGTAAGTTTTATGCACCACCATCAACCGCGCATCGGCATGGTCTTTCAACAATCGAACTTAATGCCCTGGCGCACAGTAATCGAAAACATCATGCTGCCGCTTGAGATGGAAGGCATGGGCAATATCAAAGCCCAAAACAAAGCGCGCGAGATGATCAAACTGGTGGGATTAAAAGGGTTCGAAGACTCGCTCCCGCGCGACCTCTCTGGTGGAATGGCACAGCGCGTGGCGATCGCGCGCGCGCTCATTCATGACCCCGACCTGCTCCTACTCGATGAACCTTTTGCCTCGCTAGATGCTCTCACCCGCGAACGCATGTGGACAGAACTCTCCAACCTCTGGCAAGCTAAACAAAAGACCGTCATCATGGTGACACACTCCATCAACGAGTCTCTTTTTCTCGCAGACCGTGTGCTGGTGCTCACCCAACGTCCTGGCAAAATAAAAATGGACGTGGAAGTTGATATTCCACGTCCAAGAACAGATGATATTCGGTATACCAGTCATTTCGGGAAGCTTGCAAAGAAATTACGTGCAGCCATCGAGTAGAACGTCTATTGTCTTGATCTTTGGTATCCGAGTATGCCAAGCCCCATTAACGAAATTCCGCCAATAAGCAACGTTAACGGTAAAAGAAAGAACATCATTTCGCTCGTTGTCAGGCTCGATACATCTACGCCCACCGTCCAAGACAGTGCCAGGCAACCCATACTTAAATTTCCCAACCCGATCAAAACAGAAAAAATGGATCCAAACAGGCGAGCCATTCGAAAGGGCAGCCCGGTTAAGCCAGCAAAAATAAGCACGGCGATTCCGTATGGAATGATGATGGCGCTGAACATTACGCCAAATGCGCAACCCATATCCGCGAAGCTGCCACAGCCCTGCCCATTAACAAGCAGATAAACCCCGTATCCGATGGCGAAAATACCAAAGAGAATGGAAATAATAAGGCAAACCCAAAATAAAATATTTTGTGGTTTCATGCTTAATTTACACTTTTGGCAGGTCTATTAATAATACTTCAGCCAATAGCCGCGAGTTCACATTACGTTCCATCTTCTCTAATACCGCCTCGTGATCGCTGACCACTTTTCGTGCAGAAGATAGATCCAACCGCCCGGCAAGGAATTCGATCTCCATGTTGCGATCTATGTTAATGAGTGGTGTCTCTGCCCCTGCTACACGCAAAAGCACATCACGCCAGTACGAAAGCCAAACCAAAACCGTCTGACGCATGGCATCTTTATCTTTGGCGAGTTTCTCGGCATAGGAAAATTTTTCCACCCGCGAGGTTGGCAGAAGGGTTTGTAAATCGTTGAGTCGTTCATCGCGCTTTTCGAGCAGTGCCGCATCATCCATGAGGCGACGGGCAAAGCCAGGGCGACCGCCAGAGATATGAGCCA
>JBDKJK010000303.1:0-3672 GCA_039796675.1 Chloroflexota bacterium | reverse complement strand
GGCTAAAAGTCCGAGGAGAAGCGCGCATATAGTTCCAATGAAAGTTGCTTGACGGGTACTCATCCTTCGCATTATACTCGGCAGGCTTAATCATATTGGGTGTGGCGCAGCGTCGGAGACGAAGCTAGCGTATAATGTTGAGAGAATGAAATATCGGGGCGTGGCGCAGTCCGGCTAGCGCGCTTGCTTTGGGAGCAAGAGGTCGCAGGTTCGAATCCTGTCGCCCCGACAAAAAATAAAATAGGCGCAGGTTCCCCCATTGAGGGGATTATACGAATCCTGTCGCCCCGACAAAAGATAATAGGCGCAGGTTTCCCCATTGAGGGGATTGCACGAATCCTGTCGCCCCGACAAAAACGCTGTTTTCTACATATAAAAGGAAACATATCCATCAGAGGCACGGAGACACAGACGTTACAATTGTGTTATTCGTGACTCTCTTATTTTAAGCTGTGTTAAAATTAATTTCAGAGGATCTCTCATGGCAAAACAGATAGATGGTGTGATTGAAGCAGTTCGTTATAAGAACGGTCAGATCGTGACGGTGCGCGCCTATGAACGACGCGGAGCAACGTATTCTGACCGGTTGGTGCTCGACCGAAAGACTCTGATAGAACGCCTGCAAAAAGGCATGCAATTCGTCTCTGGCACACGGCAAGACTTAATGGCAAGCACCTTCACACTTGCCAAGCCGATCCTGTTGGTGAAAGCGGATGATCGCGAATTTATTGCAACAAGCTCAAACGCGAACAAGGATGAGTTGGAAAACGTTCCTTTCTTTTAGGTAGATTCATGAAAATTATCGATAAAACTCCATTTCAAGATGCCCAAGGGAATATGAGCGTTGCCGGGCGTATTCAGGGTACCTTGAAATATGGACCCAATTGGTTCCCTGAATTGGAAGCTCAGAAATCGGTCATTAGTCAATTAGACCGCATGCTCGATAAGGGCTTCGTGATGATCCGTAATTTCAACTTGCCGGGCAGCGATATTTTCATTCCCATCATTCTGATCGGACCTGGGTCACTCTCTGTGATTTTTGTTGCCGCCGTCAAGGGACATTTCGAAGCCAAAGGCGACGACTGGAATATCGTTACGAACGGTGTTGCCAGCCCAGCCAAGCGGAATTTGGTTGACCTGCTCTCGAAGTTAAACCGTGCTTTCCAAAAATATCTACAGATCCAGAACATCAAAATTCCCATGCAAGCAGAGCCGGTGCTGATTGCCAGCGACCCTGGGGCAAATATTGATTCGATCAGACCCGCCGTGCGTGTGATTCGCAGTGACGCCATCAAACAATTTGCAAACTCGCTTAATCAGGCAAGCCCTGTTCTGCGTGCGGAGCAGGTGCTGTTTTCAGCAGATTTGATCCTCGAACCGCAGCCGAAAACGACCGAGACGCCGCCCGAGCCAAAAATTCCTACAGAGCGACCCGTTTCACGCGCCCAAGCTATCTTCAATGCTTCAGACCCCGGAAAAGCCCCCGCACAACAAGCAGCAAAACCGGCTCCGAAAACTGCACAGAAAAAACAACCTCCTTTAAAGGGTTGGCAGATCATCCTACTTATCGGCATGGGGATCACCGCCTGCTGTATTTTGGGAGCTGCAGTTTATTTTGCCGCCACACTCCTTGTCATTTAGCCAAATTTGCTTTGAACACACCGTTCCTGTCGATCATCATCCCTGCCCATAACGAAGCCAATCGCCTGCCACGTACCCTTGAGCAGATTTTTGCATTTCTCAGCACACAATCCTATTCCAGCGAAGTGATCGTCGTTGAGAATGGCAGCACAGATCACACGTTTGAACTTGCCAGTGAATTCCTCAAAAACCATTCCAATCTCATCGTCATTCATGAAAAGAATCGAGGCAAAGGGAATGCGGTGCGCCGCGGCATCTTATCTGCCCAAGGTGAATACCGCTTCATTTGTGATGCAGACTTATCGATGCCCATTGAAGACCTGCCCAAGTTCCTGCCCCCCACCTTAACCAACTTTGACATCGCCATCGGTTCACGCGAAGCACACGGCTCCATTCGTTATAACGAGCCGCCATACCGCCATTTGGGCGGGCGCGCCATCAACTTTGCCATCCGTACCCTGATTCTACCGGGCTTGAACGACACCCAATGCGGCTTCAAATGCTTCCACGCTGAGTCCACTACATCCCTCTTTCAACAACAAACACTCACTGGCTGGTCTTTCGACATCGAGCTGCTGTATCTCGCTCGCCGCAAAAAACTGCGCGTACGTGAAATTCCCATCCAATGGTATTACGACCCCGATAGCAAAGTCAGTGCAGTGCGCGACGCCCTGCGTATGATCAGCGACATCTTCCGCATTCACTTCAACGCAATGCGCGGCAAGTATGATTCCCAGCCCTAACCTGAAGTACGAAAAAAGAATCTGGGCAGATTATCCCCTCATTGCCGGGTTAGACGAAGCCGGACGAGGCGCCCTTGCCGGACCCGTCTGCGTTGGAGCCGTCATCCTCCCCAATAGACATCCGCATCTTCTCCGCGCCTTGAGCGGGGTCCACGACTCGAAGCAGTTGACTCCCCGCAAACGCGCCGAGCTTGTCGCTCCCATCCACAAAACCGCCCTCGCCCACGGAATTGGTTTTGCCTCCGCCGAAGAAATAGACTCACTAGGCATCGTGCCCGCCACCCGTCTCGCCGCGAGCCGCGCGCTGGAAGCGCTTCAACAATTCCCAAATTATCTGCTAACAGACTTCCGCCTCGAACTCCCCGAGTTAGACATTCCACAAACTGCCATCGTCAAAGGTGACCAGCGTTCGCTCAGCATCGCTTCAGCCTCCATCCTCGCTAAGACCGCGCGTGATGAAATCATGCACGAGTTAAGTGAGCAATACCCTGAATATCATCTTTCAGATCACAAAGGCTATGGAACAGCTCTGCATCGCAAAAAGATCGAAGAACTCGGTCACTCCCCCATTCACCGAAAAACGTTTCAAATAAAAAAATGACGGTGCTTTAATAGCGACCGTCATTTCTACTTATCTACTTGCCTACTTTTTTACAAACTTACTTCTTCAACATCCCACCGCCAGCCAACTTACTATCCGGTTTGCCAGAGCGCCAGGCATAATAACCCAAACCTGCGCCACCCAAAAGCAACAAAGCACCAAAAATACCCAAAGCCGATGAAACCCCTCCCCCGCCATCATTTGCATTTTCTTCTGCACCCGGGTCTGCCACCACATCACGAGATTGCGCCCCAAAGTCAACAAAGGCACGATCCCCAGCATTGACTTCCAACGAATAGCTCAACGCCATGGTCGGGTTAAAATTATCGGGGATACCCACCGTGATGTTATACGTCCCTTCGGGGATGTTCGTAAAACAAACGCCCTGATACGCCTCTGGGTCTGCCGGAATGACCGTATCCAGCGAGGCGGAATACTTGCCATTGATCTCGGTCACACTGACCGCGCCGCCAGATACCGCAGGCTCGGTCTCTTCACGCATCGCATTGCCGTTCACATCGTTGAACAACAGCACACAAACTTCCGTCAAACCGGCAAGCGGAGTCGGCGTCACCGTTGGCGTACCCGGATTCAGGTTCGCTTGAACCGTGGGCGTGGCAACAGCAGCAATACCGATCAACAACTCCTCGCCTTCCGTTAACGTACAGTTCTCATCCAACCGTGAGT
>JBDKJK010000302.1:0-3601 GCA_039796675.1 Chloroflexota bacterium | reverse complement strand
GTCAATGCGGCAGTAGCAGCGAACGTCATCACCCAGGAACAGGTTGATTGGATGCTCTCGCATGGACATGGTCAGGGTGGTGGCATGCATGCAAACGGCACGGGTCCGCAGGGGCAGGCTGGCGGCTACGGTCGCGGCATGATGGGCGGTGGTCATGGCATGATGGGCGGCTGGCAGGGTCAACAGACCAACCCGTAATCTATGAAGATCAAAAAAAGAGACGGCGCAAGCCGTCTCTTTCGTTTATTCTATTAACCCTGAAATTAATTTGGGACGCGGACGAGCGCGGATTTACGCGGAAAAGGATTAAAGAATCCGCACGCTTCGCAGTCAGCGTTTATCCGCGTCCTATTTCCTTTCCCTCGATTAAAAACTTCTTCACATCACCGCCTGACCAAATTCCATTCATCACGATGTCATATTCGCCCATATTCAGTATCTCATCCTGCATCGCGGATAGTTTCGCCAGCAGCGAGCGGAAGATGTACGGACCAAAACTTACGCGGTTGATGCCGAGTTCCTGCAATTCTTTCAGGCTGGCGGTCTTGGCGGTGGCAAGTACATTGATCGGGGCGGAGATGCGATTGCGCAAAATTTTCAAGGTCTCTTTGTCGCCGCGCCCAATGGGGTAAACACAGTCCGCACCTGCTTGGATGTAGGCATTGAGGCGGGTGATGACATCTTCGATGCGTTCTTCGTCAGATGAAAAACCTTCTGCAAAGAAACTGTCTGCGCGGGCGTTGATGACGAGGTGAACTCCGCGGCGTTCGGCAACTTCACGCACGGCTTTTATCCGCTCTACCTGTTCGGCGATGGGGCGCAGGTGGGAACTGTCGTCGAAGCTGTCTTCAAAGTTGATGCCGACGGCGCCTGTATCGAGCAGGCGTGAAATATTTTCTTGCAAGCCCTCAATGCTGTCTGAATAGCCCGCTTCAAAATCGGCGCTGACGGGTACATCTACACTGCGGACGATGCGCGCAACCATCTCCAACATCGTATCTAGTTTGAGCTGTTCACCATCGCTATAGCCAAGCGACTCGGCAATGGCGGCGCTGGCAGTGGCGACGGCGGGATACCCTTTGGCTTGCAACATCCGCGCACCGATGGGATTCCACACATTGGGCAGGATGAGCAGTTTGCCGTTGTTATGCAGGGATAAAAGTTGTTGTGCTTTGGCAGTTTGAGACACGTGTTTTCCTGTCATTGTAGGTCAGGCTAAAAGCCTGACCTACTTTATGAATAAAAATGAATAGCGGGTTAAAAACCCGCCCTACTGATTTTTCAAAAGCCTTGCCGAATTGCCGAGAATGCCCAGATCAGGGATGGATTGCAATGCCGCCGCCAGCATGGGAGGCAAAAAACCGAACGCCGCCAGCGCCAAGCCGATGATGTTATACGCCGCTGTGAAACCGAGATTGCCTTTCACCACGCGCATGGTTCGTTGCGCGGCAGCGATGACTTGCGGAATCAGCATCCAATCTTCGCGCAGGAGGGTGATGTGCGCAGCTTCAATGGCGATGTCGGTTCCGGCTTTCATGGCGATGCCAACGTCTGCTTGTGCGAGCGCGGGGGCGTCGTTGATGCCGTCACCAGCCATGACGACGATATGTCCCTGCGCTTGATATTCTTTCACGATGCGGATTTTATCTTCCGGCATTAAACCTGCACGATAAGAGATATTCAACGCTCCAGCCACAGAGGACGCCGTCCGTTCGTTATCGCCGGTGAGCAGTTCGATCTTTCTAATGCCAAGTTGTTTTGCTTCTCGCAAAGCGTCTGGTACTTCGTTGCGCAAGGTGTCAGAGGCGGCGATAAAGCCTGCTAAAGAATCATCAATCGAAACATACAAAACCGTTTTGCCTTGCACTTCAAATTCTTTGGCTTGTTCAGGAATGGCATACGCTGATTTGCCAACGAAAACTTTTTTGCCATCTACGCTTGCTTGCACGCCTTTGCCCGTGTGTGACTCAAAATTTGTGATCTCGCTGAGCACAAGTCCGCGTTCGTGCGCGGAGCGGCGCAAAGCGTCGGCGAGGGGATGCTCCGAGTAACGGTCAGTAGATGCGGCACGGGCAAGAAGCGTAGATTCATCCATGCCATTCAACGCAATGATATCCGTCACGACCGGCTTGCCCAATGTCAAAGTCCCGGTCTTGTCGATCAACAACACATCGGCACGAGCGAGCGTCTCGATATATTTGCCGCCTTTGATGAGCACGCCATGTTTTGCGTTCATGCCGATGGTGGCGAGCATGGCGATGGGCGTGGCGAGCGCAATGGTGCATGAACATGCCACCAGCAAAACTGCCGCAGTTGCAAGCGGATTCCGGCTGAATAAAAATGTGAGCGCGGCGATGCTTGCAACAACGGGCAGATAATACGCGCTGAATTTGTCGGCGAACTGCTGCACATCGGCGCGGTGCGCTTCGGCTTCTTCGACCATCTTGATGACACGCCCGAACATGGACTGTGCTCCCACAGCTTGGGTGCGCACTTTGAGCGTGCCCTGCTTAAGGATGGTCGCGCCTCGAACCTGGGACCCGATGCCTGCTTCTACTGGCATCGCCTCGCCCGTCACTGATGATTGGTCCACTGCCGCATGACCGGCGATAACCTCACCATCCACGGGAATCTTTTCGCCCGGGCGCACTATGACGATGTCACCGAGTTGTACTTCTGCGATGGGGATTTCTATTTCAGTGCCATCTTTTTCGATGCGTGCAGTTTGCGGAGCCATTGCAGTTAAGTCTTTTACGGCACGGCGCGCGCCTTCTGCGGTGAGACGTTCGGTATAGCCGCCGATGTGCATGAAGAAGATGACCACCATGGCAGTGGTCCATTCGCCGACGACGAGTGCGGCAATCGCGCCGATGCTCATCAGCGTGTGGGCGATGACCTGTTTATTGAGCGTAGCGCGGATGACGTTTAGAAAAATGGGGGCGCCGCCGAGCAGAACGAGCGCCACGCCAACTGGGAAGGGGATGAGTTTTGTCAGACCATCGAGCAGCCCCAGCCATTCACCGAGGACAACGATAATGATGACCGCGCCAAAGGCGAGACCGAAAGCGGTGAACATGCGACGCGAAAAATCTGCCAATACTACATTGGGCGTTTTTGCTTCTTCCTCTTTTGAAGCAACGGAATAGCCCGCGTTTTTTACAGCGGTGCGGATGCTATCCATCTTTGCGACGGATGGGTTCAGTTGCACGATGGCTTTTTCAGACGAGAGGAAAACATCGACCTTTTTGACACCGCCCACACCCGAGATGGCTTTTTGTACGGTTTGGGTACATTCGGTACAGTCCATGCCTGCGATGGGGATTTCGATGGTTTGAATTTGTTCCATTTGAATTCCTAAACGTGTTCGTGTTGATGCTCGCGGATCTCACAATAAAGTAACCCATTTCTACAGCCTTCACATTCCATTTGCAGGGTGGCATGTTGGATGTTGTAGTTGTGTGCAAGCAATTCGTTGATGTTGTGTTGAATGTTCACACCCTCGCCAATCGAAATATTATCAATAACCACATGAGCAGAAAGCATCCTTAAGTTTTCGCTGATGCTCCACACATGCAGATCGTGGATATCTTGCACGCCGTCT
>JBDKJK010000301.1:0-6642 GCA_039796675.1 Chloroflexota bacterium | reverse complement strand
TTGTTCATGATCTCTCCTTTTTTGTATCCCCCAATTGATATGAACTTGTTTGAGGGGATTACTTCCTCAAAAATTCTAACAGAATTCCGTTTACCTCGCTTGCGCGCTCATAGTGAGGAATATGCCCGCATTGGTCAAAGGCGTGAAATTCTGTATGCGGCATGGCGGCAAGAATATCGTGGCTGTGCTCAAAAGGCACAGTCGTATCCTGTTTTCCCCAAAATAGCAAAGTCGGTTTCTTCAGGGACTCGATCCGTTTATAGGTATCGAGAAATGACTCAAGCATTCCATTCCGCATGGTGGATAGGATGGCTCGCTTGAAGCCTTGATATTTCATTTGGATTTTATATTTTTCCTGAAAGAGCTCCACCAACTCAACGCTGAATAGATCAGATGCCGCGCCTTTGATCATGCCATCGCTTCCGAACAGACCGATAGCCAGCTCGCCAAACCCGGGCATTTTCACCGCTTTGAGAAAAGGCGAAAGCGAAACGGGTTTTGCGCCTAACGGGTCGATCAGGATATAGTTTGTAACATATTCTGGGTGAGCGTATATGAAGGAAGCCGTCACTACGCCGCCCATTGAAAGCCCAACGAGACTGATATTTGTGTAGTTCAATGCATCTAGCAATTCTTTCAACTGCCTGACGAATAATTTGGCATCATAGCGTACGGCGGGTCTATCTGAAAATCCGCGCCCGAGCAGGTCATACCGCAAGACGCGAAAGCCTTGTTCACTGAGGAATTCAAACGTGGGATCGTAGATGAAATACGGCACCGAGAATCCATGCACGAGGACGATGGGGAATCCATTTGAGGCGCCGCCTTCTTCATAGTGGGTCACTCCGCTGGGGAGGGAGATGAATGAGCCGGGTAATCCGTTGCGAGTCTCTTCATTGAGAGGGATGGTTTCATCGAGGTAGGGGAAGGGCATAATCGGTATTTGTACGTTGAGATAACTTGGATTACAAAATAAGGCGTGTTGTGCGCAACACGCCTTACGTTTTATTTTTCTAACAAGCCTAATACGGCTGGTAACAATTGTTTCTTTCTCGAAACAACACCAGGGGCATCGCGAGTGCCATCGGGCATTGGCGGGTAGGGAAGGTCTGCGAGAATGGGAGGGGCGCTTGATGTAACGATCAGGCGGCTGGTTCCACGTACCACGTCTGTGACAAGCAGCAAGGCAAAGTCGAGTCCGCGTTTGTCACGTAGATCGTCAAGGGCTTTGGTGAGGGGTGCAAGGTGCTCTGAAAGCTGCATGATATCGGTTACTTCGGCTTGGGCTACGGCAAACTTGAAACCGCCGCCTTCGAAGGGTTTGATGTCTGTGCTGACGACTTCTTCCGGTTTGCGATTTGAGAGTCCGGCTCCGGCGCTTAAGATGGCTTTGCCATAGGATTCGATCGTCTCTCCTTTGAGCGGGCTTCCGCCAACGAATGCCCAACGTGCCAGGCGTTCTGCGGCAGTACGGTCACGCTCCGTCGTGGTGGGAGAGGTTAGGATGAGCGTATCAGATAACAGTCCAGAAAGAAGCGCACCGGCAATAGCAGGCGGGGCAGATAAGCCCGCTTCCGCTGTCTGTTCGGTGACGAGCGTTGAGGTCGACCCCACGACATCCACCGTAAAGCGGATGGGTTGATGGGTGTATGGATTGCCGAGACGGTGGTGATCGAGAATTTCAAGCAGTTCGGCTTCATCGAGTGCAGCGATAGATTGACGTGGTTCGTTGTGATCGACAAGGATGATCTTAAGGCGCGGTGGGTTCAGCAAGTTGCGTTGGCGTGCGATGCCGAGATAATGTCCTTGTTCATCTACCACCCAATAGTCATCGATCTCGTCGCGCAAGATGCGGTTGAGTGAGTCGCGAATATGGGCATTGGCTTGATATTTTGGCACGCTGGTATCTGCCGCATCTTTACACTCGGCAGACATCATTTCGCGCACGGTGGTATCGCCGGGGCGCGGACCGAGGGTGTTGCTAAAATATTTGAACAAACTCATGCCGCTGATAATGCCGTAGGGCGTGCCATCTTCATTTACAACGGGGGCAAGCCCGCCTGTGCGGCTGGCAAGAGTCCAGGCGCTGCCAAGTTGGGCGTTTGGGCGCAGGCTGTCGAGGCGCTGCATAACCGAGTCGAAGCGGGGGGAGGCGTCGGTTAAGAGGTATGGTGATTCGAGCCCGAGGGTTTTTAGCACCCAGGAGGTTTGTGCATTTAAGGCTCCGGCGCGGGCGGCGATGGTATTGAGCCCGTCTCGTTCGCGTAAGAGCCATGCGTATCCCATAGCTGAGGCAATGGAGTCGGTATCGGGGTTGATGTGTCCTACAACGTAGATCTGGTCTGGCATTGTTTTATATTTCCTTAAATAAGTTTAATTTCTTGTTTATAAACGCGTGTATTATATCTCGCCTTTTTCCACCATCGAGAGAAATAGCTTGGTGATTATGGGATCGAAATGTTTACCGGTTTCATCTTTGAAATATTGAATGATCTTTTCACGGGGCCAGGCTTTGTTGTAGGGGCGGTCATTGCTGAGCGCATCCCACACATCGGCAACTGCAAAGATGCGCGCGGAAAGCGGAATTTCCTCACCTTTTAATCCACGAGGGTATCCGCTCCCGTCCCATTTTTCGTGGTGACAATATGGAATCTCAATAGCTTTGCCCAAGAATGGAATGCGCGAAAGTAACTTGAAGGCAGTGTCGGGGTGTTGCTCCACAATGACGCGCTCATCTGGGGTGAGCTTGCCGGGTTTGTGTAAAATCTCATCGGGAATGCTGATCTTGCCAATATCGTGCAAGATGGCACCGCTGCGAATATCTTCAATGGCTTTATTACTCATGCCCATCTTTTGGGCTAGTTTAAGCGCATTTTCTGTCACACGCCTTGAGTGACCTTCTGTTTCCTTGTCTCTCAATTCCAATGCTCGTGCCAGACCTTCCAGCGTCGATTCGTATGCCTCTGCCAGTTCGCGAGTGCGCTCTTGAACACGGTCTTCCAATTTTGTGTTCAAGTTTCGCAGTTCACTTTCCAACTCTTTTAGGGCGGTAATGTCATGCGAGATGTAAATGCGCCCGGTCATTTCGCGGTTGCTGTTGTAAAGGGGCCAGATGGTTAACTCATAGTGAATCTGTTTGTGGTTAATCTCGAACATGGTCTCAGCGCGAGCATACGAGACATCGGTGTACATTTTGATGGGAATCGGGAAATTATCAAAAATCTTTTTTGCTGACTCCCCAATAACTTCATTAGCAGTTTTATCGAGTAGCGCCAGCATGGCAGAATTGATATCCACAATATTATTGCGTTTGTCCAGAATGACTACCGGGTCTACCAAAGCTTCAAAGACATTTTCACGTGCAATGGGGGTGACTTCAAAGATACGAAATTTGAATAGCCCCCATGCGAAGAGCAGGTTGCCAATAGTAGCTGTAAACGGAGAGGCGTCCCTTTGGCTTGTAATATAAATGCCAGCAAGCGCCAGCGCTGAGCCAAGGATGGGCAGGGAAACACCTGCAAGAATAAAGGCTGTTTGCCTGCGATACAAATTATGAGGCTTAAGCATATGGTAGATAAGCACCCCAATGGAAGCCAGGGCAATAAAATAAGTATAAGCAGAGTATGTGATCACCAAAGGCGAAAAATCATAGACCAAGGCGGAGAAAATTCCATGCTCGATCACTTGTGGGTTTAAATAGACCAGCCCATGCCATGCTTCTGTGGCGACCAGTATGGAGAATACGATCGGAAAAATCAGAGAAAGAGCAAAAAGGCGTTTTCGATTCTTGAGCCGATATTCGGTATAGATCACAACAAAAACGGGGAACGTTGTGACCGGAATACTGGCAATCATCCATTGAAAGCTTTCCCAAAATAACTTCTGATTCAGATCCAGCGAGATCATTTCAAGGATATTGCCAGAAATATAAAGGATCTGACCAAGCAGGTACCAAAAAAAAGCCAACGCCCCCTGTGCCCGGCGCCATGTCCAAACATAGAATACAAGCCCTAGAGAAATCCCTAGGGCTCCGGCATATGGAATTAAGGCAAATAATTTTTCCTGACTCATTGCATCAACATCGGCATCGATTGATATCAGAGATGAATTATATCCCGCCTAGCGACTGAATGTCATAACAAATAAGAAAGATGCGAAGTTGTTATTTTCGCATCTTTCTTAATCTTTGGCTTGATTCTGTTACTTTGCCTTCATCGCCTTCCAGACTCTCTCTGGCGTGGTTGGGTTCACGTCCACATTCACACCAATCGCATCCAAAATTGCATTCCCAACTGCGGGAGCAACTCCATCCATCGGAATCTCTGCCACGGCTTTTACGCCAAATGGATGGCTCGGCTCGAACGTCTCCACAAATATGGTTTCCAGTTCGGGCATCTCATCCGCACGGAAGACATGATAGCGATCCAAATCGCGCTCGTAAGCAACGCCTTTATCATCATACCGCATCTCTTCGCAGACGGCGTATCCAAGTGCTTGTGTCATACCACCTTCGATCTGCCCCGAAGCCGTGAGCGGATTGACGATCACACCCGAGTCAACTGCCATCACCAAACGATCCACAGTTACCTGACCGGTTTCTGTGTCCACGGTCACTTCGGCAAATTGCGCTGCGAAAGGCGGCGGCGACACCGGCGAGACATAACTCGCCACGCCCATGATCTGCTCTTGGTTATTTTTGTGGAGAGTATCCAGTGCAACATCTGCGAGGGTGACAAAACGTCCATCGGGTGCGATTGCTTTTCTGTCCGCTAATCGAATATTCGAATATTCGGATTCCGGCATTTCAAGCATGGTCGCCGCGCGGATCTTGATTCTCTCCGCCACAATATTCGCTGCCTTGACCGCTGCCGTGCCGGAAATATACGTCGTAGATGAAGCATATGCGCCCTTATCGAACGGCGTGAAATCCGTATCGGATGAATAGGTGATCATATCTTCAATCGGCACACCGAGAACTTCGGCTGCCATCTGTGCAATGACCGTGTCTGAGCCGGTGCCCAAATCGGTTGCACCCACTAAAAGGTTAAACGAGCCGTCATCATTCATCTTAATAGATGCACCACCCATATCGAGGTAGGGGATGGCTGTCCCTTGCATGACCATCGCTACGCCGATCCCTTTGCGTTTGGTGGGGTAGGTGGTCTTCTTCCAATTTTCGTTTCCAAATTTATCGTCCCACGCAATCGCGGCACGACCTTGTGCCACGCATTGTTCCAAACCAACGGTGTGGATGATCTCTGGTCGAGGTTCGCGCCCTTCGTTCCATGCGGTTGAGAAGGGATGATACTCGCCGGGGTGAATGGCATTCTTCAAGCGGAATTCAATCGGGTCGAAGCCCATTGCTCGCGAGATCTTTTCCAAGTGACGATCGAGGGGCCAATAACCTTGTGGCACGCCGTAGCCACGGAAGGCGCCAGCAGGAGGCGTGTTGGTGTACACCACATCGGCATAAAAGCGAATGTTCGGCGCTTTGCGATATTCGCCATCACCGACATACAACGCCATAGACTTGTGCCCGGTGTTGCCGGTTACGGTCAGGGCATGGCAGCCATACGCACCCGTGTCCGACAGGGCATACATGGAATTTGCAGTGATTGTTCCGTCTTTCTTCACACCGGTTTTCATGCGCACACGCATGGGGTGACGTGAACGTGCCGCGATAAATTCCTCTTCACGACTGTATTCGTAGATCACCGGTCGCTTCGTGGCAATCGTCAAATGCGCAGGCACATCTTCCATCAACACTTCCTGCTTGCCGCCAAACCCGCCGCCGATGCGCGGCTTGATCACGCGAATACGCTTGACCGGAATGTTCAGCACTGGAGCAAGCATGCGCCGCACATGGAACGGTACCTGTGTGGAGGTGCGAATGACCAGGCGGTCATCTTCGTCCCAATACGTTACACAAACATGCGGCTCAATATGTGCCTGTTGCACCTTCGGCACTTCGTATTCGGCTTCAAAAATTTCATCGGCTTCGGCAAAACCTTTTTCCACATCTCCAATGTCAATGCGGATGTGCGCCGCCAGGTTTTTATCAGGGTTCGAGTCTGCAAAATTCACATATTCCGGCTCATCATGAATCTTGATCGCATCTGGCTTCATAGACTCACGAGAGTCTAAAACTGCTGGCAGAACTTCATATTCCACGTCAATGAGCGAGAGTGCCTTCTCTGCGATTTCAGGGGTCTCCGCAGCGACGAACGCTACACGGTCGCCTACAAAGCGCACTTTGTGATCCAGCGAAAACGAATCCAGTGGACCAGGAATCGGGTCTGATTGCCCCGCTGTGGAATAGACCACACGCGGCAGGTCTTTCCACGTCAGCACAGAAACGACACCTTTCAAAGCCAGAGCTTTGCTGGCATCAATATTTTTGATGCGTGCATGGGCATGGGGTGAGCGCAGCACCTTCGCGTATAACATGCCGCGCATGTCCATGTCTGCGGTGAAGGCGGGCTTGCCTTGCACCAATTTGATGGCATCCACTTTCTTTTCGGGCTTGCCCACAGTTTTCCACTTCTCCGTTTCCGGCGTGACCACAACTTTGGGTCGGGTGAGCACGGCTGAGGTCGAGAGAGAAGCGGAAGAGTCGCCGGAAGGAGAATCCGTTTTCGGCGT
>JBDKJK010000300.1:0-2730 GCA_039796675.1 Chloroflexota bacterium | reverse complement strand
CTGCGATTCTTATTACAACTTTCGCGCTTCTTTTTGTGACCTGGAACCTGTTTCGCAAACCTGAACATTCTCTGCGCCTGTGGGCGTTTGTAAAAGAACGAAGCACATTTGCATTTTTCCTCTTTTTTGTCATCTTCGTTTTCAATTGGCCTCTTCTTTTTATGCCATCGTACCGCCTTGGAAGTTTGGCAGGATACATTGAAAGGTTGTATCCGATCATCGGCTGGCTGGCAATTGTCGGCGCGGTGACGAGCGTGCTTCTCCTTGTCGAAAGAAAAGATAGATCGTTTGGTTTCTCTGTTGCAGACCGAGGCGTGTTAAGAATTGCATCCATTGTTATTGTTTTCTTGCTCTTACTTGTATTGATCATTAGCCTAACCGGGCTTGGCATTCGTTACCCGGCAGATTATTGGTATGGTGCGGGGGTGCCGATCCTTGGGTTGCAAATTTTATGTTCGCTGGTTGTTGGCGCGATCTTTCTTTTTGTAAATCAAAAACTTGAACGGTTTGATCTTATTATCTTTATTGCGTTGTGGATCATTGCTGCCTGGTTTTGGGCGCAGGAGCCGATCTCTGCGAACTACTTCATGCCCGATACGGCAGATAATGTGATTTATCCCTACTCCGATGGAGCGACGTTTGACACGGGAGCTCAATATGCGTTGATAGGGCAGGGCATCTTCAATGGTGTCTTCTTTGAACGTTCTCTTTATAGTGTGTTTCTTGTTTATTTGCACATGGCGTTCGGGCAAGATTTCACGCTCTTAATGACGGCACAGGCGGCATTATTCGCCGTATTGCCCGCATTGATTTACTTGATCGGCAGGGAACTGCACAGCCGGGCATTGGGTATTGCAGCGGGGACCTTGATTGCGATGCGCGGTGTGAATGCTATTGCAGCTGCAAAATGGATTGATACTGCCAGCCCTAAAATGGTGTTAACAGATTTTCCTACGGCGATCGGAATTGCTATTTTTCTTTTGCTCTTATTGAAATGGTTTAAGGAACCCAACCGGGTTGGCAGGCTGGCTTGGGTGGGTGCCGTTTTCGTATTAACCTTCATGCTTCGTTCGAATGTGCTCACGCTTTTGCCGGTTATGGCGGTGTTGACCCCCTTCCTGCTGAAAACAAATTGGAAGCAGTATCTTCTGACAGGGCTTATTGTTCTGCTGGGGTTGTTTGCCGTTACCCTGCCGTGGGAGCTTCGCAATCAAGCTCGCGGCATTCCGATGTACTCCATGTACTATTCCCGCATCTTGATTGTTCTGCAAAATAGATATGGGATCGGGGGGGATGCCTACCTTCCACCACATGATGGTCAACTTGCCAATCTGCGTGGTCTCGCAAGGCAAAGACTTTTACTTGCGGATGAATCAGCTTGTGATTCTTTACCATGTTCTATTCTCAATCACTTATTGCACAATGCAGTCACTTCTTTTGTTTCACTTCCCTCTTCATTGGTTTTCGATGACCTCTGGAATACGATAAAAGCCGATACTCCGTATTGGAAACAGAATTGGAACTCAGGCACAGTGGGGGGAATGGGATCAGCCATGATCTTATTCAACCTTGCCATGATCTCGCTTGGCACGGGTTCGGTGTGGGCACGAGCCAAGCGACTCACACTGTTGCCCTTGGTGATTCTCATTACCTATCTGTTGACCAATTCCCTCGGGCTGACATCCGGCGGGCGCTACGTTGCCCCGGTAGATTGGATCGTGTATCTATTTTATATCGCAGGCGGATTGCAGTTAGTGGAATGGTTTCTGAAAGCGATGGGAATTAACACGGAGATCGGTTTGGCACAAGAAAATTCTGCGAGTCTTTCTCTGTTAAAGCGAGAAACAATTTTCAATTTACTTCCATCGGTGCTTGTTATTTTTGCAATTGGAACACTATTGCCGATCTCTGAATTCTTCTTTCAACCTCGTTATCAAGCCCGTCAACCCGAAGAAATTCTTGTTCGTTTGGAAGAAACGGGGATGTTGGAACAAACTGGTTTTTCTCGCGCAGAACTCTTGGCGTTCCTTTCACAGCCCAATGCCATCGTTCGTGAAGGACGTGCGTTGTATCCACGTTATTATCCCAGTGGAGATGGCGAGCAGGATCGCAGCACCTATTATCGCTATCTTGACTACCAGCGGCTGGTCTTCACCCTGATCGGACCGTACTCTGTGTTAGCCGAAGGCGTGGTCATTCCTGGGTTTGCGCCACCTGTATCTTTTCATGCTGAAGATGCAGTGGTGATAGGATGTTGGAACACAACCTATTACGCACCGTTCATAGATGCCGTAGTCGTATTTTCTACATCAGGTGATGGATATGTTTATAACCGCGCTCCAGAAGCGCCACTGCAATGCCCATTGCCAGAGCCTAAGTAGATTGCGAATCAAATTTTCAGAGTGACTGTCATCTTTAAGGTGGCAGTCACTTTTTTAAAAGGCTGTAAATTGTTTGTAAAACTTTTTCACGGCGGGTAGAATAACCCGTTTGAAAAATGATGTAAGGAAATGATAATGAAGCTAAATAAAGATTTTCTTTCTGGTATGCAAGGCTCACTGCCAATATTGATCGGTGTGATTCCCTTTGCGATGATCACCGGGGTGGGGGCTGTCAGTGTAGGGCTGACGTTTTGGGAGACGTTGGGAATGTCGGTGCTGGTGTTTGCTGGGGCTTCACAATTGGTGATCTTTCAACTGATGAGTGCCGGTACACCGTGGGTCATCATGG
>JBDKJK010000299.1:0-6164 GCA_039796675.1 Chloroflexota bacterium | reverse complement strand
ATCTACTTCATCGCGTAGGGCTGCAACAGATTTCATCACCCGTTGAGCAGAGGTGGAATCATTCCAAAAATCGGGTTGCTCAATATCACTTTCAAGCTGCGAAAGTTGGTTCTGTTTCCCTATCAGGTCAAAGACGCTCCAATAATTGTTGGAGGGTTTCATTAACAGCGTTCAAACGTTGCAACAGATCTTGCATTTCTACCTACTCCTGATTATTGTTCAGAATACCATCTACAAAAGCATCGGGGTCGAATGGGGTCAGATCTTCAGGTTTTTCGCCCAACCCAGCAAACAGAATTGGCAAACCCAATTCTCGTTGAATGGCAAATGCCATACCGCCCCGCGCAGATGAATCTAACTTTGTTAGTATAACGCCAGTAACCTGTACCGCATCTTTGAAAGAACGTGCTTGCTGAAGAGCATTTTGTCCGGTGGTGGCATCTAAAACCAGCCAAACTTGATGCGGGGCGCCGGGCAACGCTTTCCCAACCACACGATTCACCTTCTTGAGCTCTTCCATTAAATTAAAGCGGGTATGTAAACGCCCTGCTGTATCGACCATGACAATGTCTACACCGCGGGCAATGCCTGCTTGGACAGCACTAAACGCTACTGCACCGGGGTCGCTCTCGGGCGCGCCGGAAATCACTTCGACGTTTAGCCTGTCACCCCATACTTGGAGCTGATCCACTGCGGCAGCACGAAAGGTGTCTGCTGCTCCTAAAAGAACCTTTTTCCCCGTGCTGGTGTAAAGTGCAGATAATTTTGCAATAGTGGTTGTCTTGCCTGAGCCGTTGACGCCAACTACAAGGATTACAGTAGGTTGATGTTCGAAGCGCAATTCAGGCGGCAAGACGAGGCGGGAGTGCAACTCCTGTTTCAGTGCTGAAAAAAGTTGTTCGGAGCGAATCAAGCCTTCGGTCCGGGTGAGGCGCTTAAGTGAATCCAAAATGGAGGTTGTGGTTTCAATTCCCAAATCTGCCTGGATCAAGATTGTTTCCAATTCATCCCAAGTTTCCTCGGTTATTTCAGATGCTCCGAGGATGGATGCGATCTGCCCAAATGCCGCCTTGCTTGTACGCGAAAGACCATCACGCCAACGTGAGAATATGCTCATGGGCGGCGATTATACCCTACGGGCATAATAGTTCAGTATTTTTTATGTTATACTTTTTTGGCAAAATAAAGCATTTGATGAACCAAAAGAAATAAGGAATAAGGAAAAAATGTCCGGAGAACCGCTTCATATCACAGACGAATCGTTTGAAAAAGTTGTCATGCAATCTGAGATTCCCGTAATCGTGGATTTTTGGGCGCCTTGGTGCAACCCATGCAAGATGATCGCCCCCACGTTAGACAAACTCGCCAAGGAACTTGATGGCAAGATTGTGATTGCGAAAGTGAACACAGATGACCATGCCGAATGGATGCAAAAGTTTGGCATTCAAGGCATCCCCACCCTTTTGTTCGTTTCGAATGGCAAGGTGGTTCACCGCCAGGTGGGTGCCCTTCCTGAAAAAATGTTACGGGATGTGGTTAGCCAATTCATGGAAGTTGCCGGGCAACAAGCCTAACAGGCTGATGATTTGAGCCGGGCATGAAGAGGCTTCTGTTTCTTTCCATTTCGTTGAGCTTATTGGTTGGCGCATGTTTGCCAGCCCTTCCTCAGACTCAAGAGAATCCGACTCCGGTTTCTGAAGCTGATCTGCAAGGGACTGCAGAGGTGCTCTCAAAAGAGACTTTGCAGGCATTGCCAACAGATACATCAGTTCCAAGTGAAACACCTGTAGTTGTTACACCTTCACAAACTGCAACACAGCCTACTCCAACAGAAACGGTCAACCCAGTTTTGCTAACTCTGACTGCCACACTTTTAGCAGGTACACCAACCCTTGGTACTGAAACAGCGATAACTGGCACGGCTCAATCTGTAGCAGAAACTGTGGAAGTCAGCGCCTCTGCAACTATAGGAACGCCTCAACCGCTTTCTTATGGAACGCTACCCCCAACCCTTCCGTACGGTACGATCGATTTATTCAACAAATCGCATGTAGAGGTGTATATTTCCCTACGTTGCGTTACGAAAGATGGATATGTCACCATCCTTGAGTATCCTGTAAAACAGAATTTCAAAGTCAGCGCGCCTGCTGGCAGGTACACATACGTGGCCTGGGTCGGCGGCAGACAATTCGATGGTAGTTTTACAATGGATGAAGATGGTTTTGTTACGATTACTTTTTTCAAGGAAAGAGTGAACGTAAAGAAAGACTAGTTTTCCTTGAATATTGAAATAATATATGGAGAGAATATAAAATGTTTAAAAAGATAATCCCTACTTTGGTGTTACTTGCTGTGATTCTTACAGCCTGTGGCGGCGAGCCGGCTGCGCCAACACTTTCACCTGAAGAGGTACAAGGCACAGCAATTTCAGCCGCATTCACAATGGTGGCTCAAACTCAGGCGGCTGTCCCTACCAATACAGCCCTGCCCCCCACTGAAACCCCAAGCCCGACACCGCTGCCTACTTTTACTGCACTTCCCAGCCCCACTCCTGATTTTGCCTTGTTACCTACTGCAACTCAAGCAGCGGCTAGTTCAGGTGGTGGCGGAACATGCGACAGTATTATTAATATTGGTGAGGCAGGTCCTCAATCAAACATTCGTTTGCAAAACAAGACGGGCGGGACAGCTGCGGTTTCGCTTTACATGTATGCACCTAATCTATTCGGGCAATGTGGCAGTCACCCTTCAAACCCATTTGTTTTAGGGAAAAACCAAACCCTGGTTGTATCTCTGCCAAAGGGTGAATACTTTGCGTATTCTTGGAATACCTATAGCGATGGAGATACATCTCAGGCGCAAGGGTACTTCACAAACAAGGTTGCCGACAATCATCTCTTCCCAGTTAATATTAACCCAGAGTCGATTATCTCAAAATAGACCAAGAATAAAAAGAAGCGTCGTGGATTTCTCCACGACGCTTCTTTTTATTCCACTGCTCGTTGAATTTTTGCTCCGAGTTTTCTTAATTTCTCGTCTACATTTTCATAGCCGCGTTCTATTTGAACTATATTTCGAATTTTAGACGTTCCTTTAGCAGCAAGAGCAGCTAGCAACATTGCCATCCCTGCACGAATATCGGGGCTTTCGAGTTTTTCACTATACAGTTGGGTAGGTCCCTGCACCAAACAGCGATATGGGTCACATAAGATGATTCTTGCGCCCATGCCAACTAATTTATCGGTGAAATACATTCTTCCTGAAAACATCCAGTCGTGAAACATTACAGACCCTGATACTTGGGTTGCAACCGTTATGGCAATACTGGTCAGGTCAGTAGGGAAGGCAGGCCAAACATTGGTTTTAATCTCGGGCACTGCACCATCCAGATCCGAAGCAATCGTTAGGTCTTGATCTGAGGGGACAAGAATACTATTTCCGTCAACCTGCCAATGGACACCCAATCTATGAAAGACCTGCCCCACCATTTCGAGATGCTGAACCCCTGCATTATGAATTCTGATCGATCCCTTGGTTACTACGGCGGCGCCAATATAGCTAACCACCTCGAGCAAATCAGGCCCAATGGTGTATTCTCCGCCATGCAAACTCTGAACTCCGCTAATATGTAGTGCATTTGAGCCAACTCCCTCAATCTTTGCACCCAGAATATTCAGAAAATTACAAAGCTCTTGAACATGCGGCTCAGAGGCAGCATTACGAATATAGGTCTCCCCCTTGGCAAGAACCGCTGCCATGATCGCATTTTCTGTAGCTGTAACACTGGCTTCATCTAATAATATATCCGCACCATGTAAACCCGATGACTTGATATCGAATACACGATCATAGGTGACTTTTGCACCTAATGCACGCAATGCCAGAATATGAGTATCCAGGCGGCGGCGACCAATTACATCGCCTCCCGGAGGGGGGAGTGTAAGTCCACCTGCACGAGCGAGGACAGGACCTGCAATGAGAATAGAAGCTCGGATACGACGACACAGGTCTGGGTCCAGGTGAGAGGCGACGAGATCCTTTGTTGTGATCCGCCAGGTATGCAAATCCACATCCTCTACAACTGCACCCAAGCTTTCGATCAATTTACGCATGGCAAGCACATCCCGAATCTGCGGGACGTTGCGAAGTACAACGGGCTCATCAGTTAGGAGGCAGGCAGCCAACAAAGGCAGTGCCGCATTTTTATTCCCGGAGGGGGTTACTTCGCCTTGCAACGGAATTCCACCATCGATCACAAATTCTTCCATATTCAATCTCCTGTTCACCAAAATTGTAATGGTGATTTGGGTATTCTACCAACAACATTGCAAGCAACTTGTATTGTAGGCGCTTTACCGACCTGAAAATTTGGAATTATAATGATTTTATGACTGTCGAATGGATTATTCCCCTAGCGCTTGGTTGGCTTTCAGGCTGGATCGTCAATTATCTCTCGGATGTTCTTCCAATTACAAGACGATTCAGTGAGCCTGTCTGCCTACAATGTGGCGCTTCAATTTCTTTGAAGGATTATCTGTTCTTTCAGCGTTGCGCAAATGGTCACCCTCGTTCGGTTCGCGCCTGGTTGGTACAGATTGTAATTATGGCACTCAGTGTTTACACGTATCTCCAACCTTCCGTCGATTTTGGATATTGGGCGGGGTTGCTTCTTTTGATCTATTTTGGGGTTGTTTTTGTGATCGACATGGAGCACAAACTGATTCTTCACCCAACCAGCATCGCCGGTTCATTGCTAGCACTGATACTTGGTACCTTTGCCCGAGGGCTCGCAGATACTCTGCTTGGAGGATTAATCGGGTTTGTTACCATGCTGGTTTTCTATTATTTTGGCGTCGTGTTCGCCCGCTTCCGCGCTATGCGAATGCGTACGCAGGGGTTGGAAACAGACGATGAAGAGTCCTTAGGGCAGGGAGATATTATCCTTGTAACCGTGTTGGGGTTTCTAGTTGGCGGTTGGGAATTGATTTCCTTATTGATCGTCCTCAGCATCCTCCTCGGAGGAATCGTCAGCCTGTTCTTAATCCTCGGGTTGGTAATAACTCGACGGTATAACTCTAATGCCTTGATGATTTTTATTCCTTTCGGACCTTATTTTATACTTGGAGCCACCTTGATTGTTTATTTTCCTGGTGTTTTGAAAGCGATTATCCCTAATTAAAGTGAATCCTATGAAAAAACACAAATTGTCATCTTCCCAACTAGGGAAACAGAAAGCCAAACGCGCCCAAGCCATGGTCGAATTCATGCTTGTAATCCCTGTGCTAGTTATGTTGCTGTACGGCATCATTGAGGTCTCGCGTTTAATCTTCATCTTTGCGTCGGTTGCGAATGCCTCTCGTAGTGCAGCCCGTTATGGGGCAGGCAGCGGAGAATTTGACGGAATAACCTATTTTCAAGATTGCGAGGGTATTCGCGAGGTTGCCAACAAGTCTGCCATTCTTACAGAGTTTGACGATATCAACATCACCTACGATCGTGGCATAACCCCTGATGGGGAACAAATTCCGGTTCTCGATATCGATCCCAGCCCAGATGCTGATACATGCCCGATTGACGATAATATCATCCGCAACGGAGACCGGATCATCGTTCAGGTTTCGGCATCATACGAACCAATTCTGCCGCTCGTGAATATTGAACCGATTGAAGTGGTATCAGCCAATGCCCGCACATTCCTGATCTCTGTTCCAATTTTTGGCTCTGCATTTCCCACCGGGTTCAAAGCGGAAACAGCCACTCCTTCTAGAGTGCCGACCAAAACATCTTCAGTTGAAGAGCAAACAGAGACGGCAACTCCTGCAATCTTAAAGACAGCTACATTTAACGCCACTTACGAAGCCATTCGCACCGCATCTCCGCGCACACCCACCAATACCTTGCCACCCACAATTACATTTACGCCGTCTTATACACCTACAGTCACCCGAATTCCATCTATCACACCTACCGCCATCAACTGTACGGGTGTTTTTTCCGTGTCGCATGGTGGGTTGGAATTTGAAGATAACGTCATGAGAATGGATATCTCAAACAATACAGGCTACAGCTTAAATATTGCCCAAATCTATGTCGAATGGAATCATGATACTGGCGGTAATCCATCACTACGGTTGAAACAGGTTGATCTTGCGGGTCAAGAATGG
>JBDKJK010000298.1:0-5139 GCA_039796675.1 Chloroflexota bacterium | reverse complement strand
GCCGATGTGATGGACAAAGTTGGTAAAGACGGCGTCATCACCGTTGAAGAATCCAAGACCATGCAGTTCGAAACCGAATTCGTCGAAGGTATGCAGTTCGACCGCGGTTATCTCTCCCCCTACTTCATCACCAACGCCGATGCCATGGAAGCTCAGATCAGCGACGCGTATGTCTTGATCTACGACAAGAAGATCTCTGCTGCTCAAGACATCGTTCCTTTGCTCGAGAAGCTCGTCCAGCTCGGCAAGCGCGAATTGGTCATCATCGCTGAAGATGTCGATGGTGAAGCTCTCGCCACCCTCATCCTCAACAAGATCCGCGGCATGCTCAACGTGCTCGCCATCAAAGCCCCTGGCTTCGGTGACCGCCGCAAGGCTATGTTGCAGGACATTGCTGTCCTCACCGGCGGCGAAGTGATCTCTGAAGAACTCGGACGCAAGCTCGAATCCGTCACTGTTCAGGAATTGGGTCGCGCTGAGAAAATCGTTTCCGATAAGGAAAACACCACCGTTATCGGCGGCAAGGGCAAGAAAGCTGCCATTGAAGCCCGCATCAAGGAAATCCGCATCGAGATCGATAAGTCCACCAGCGACTACGACCGCGAGAAGCTGCAGGAACGCCTCGCCAAGTTGAGCGGCGGCGTCGCCATCATCCGTGTGGGTGCTGCAACCGAAACCGAAATGAAGGAAAAGAAACACCGCGTTGAAGATGCTCTCTCCGCTGCCCGCGCAGCCGTTGAAGAAGGCATCGTGCCCGGTGGTGAAATCTCCCTCATCAACGCTTCCACCAAGCTCGATAAACTTGCCAAGGCTCAAGAAGACGAAGCCGAAGAAGTGAAGGTCGGTATCAACATCGTCAAGAAGGCACTCGAAGCCCCGATCCGCAAGCTCGCTTCCAATGCCGGGCAAGATGGCTCCGTCATCATCGACACCGTCCGCCGCACCGCTGCTGAGAAGAAGAACCCGAACATTGGCTTCAACGTGCTCACCAGCGAATACACCGACATGATCAAAGCCGGCGTCATTGACCCGGTCAAGGTTGTGCGTGGCGCGCTCGAGAACGCTGCCTCCATCGCCGCGATGATCCTCACCACCGATGTGCTCATCACCGACATGCCCGAGAAGGACAAGGCTCCTGCCATGCCTCCTGGCGGCATGGGTGGCATGGATTACTAATCCAGCGACTTCGCTCAGGATTAATTCCCCACAAATTTGTAGGGGCGACCTTTACGGTCGCCCCTACGTTTTTAATTTATAATTTTACGAATGGTTTTCAAACGGATATTTTTGACTTTGTTCCTCGCTATGGGGATGACTGCCTGCGCCTCTTTCGGGACCCCAAACACGCCCACCCCTTCTGTGCCGAGTGCCACGCCGGAACCGCCCACACCTACCCCTCCGCCTTCTGCGGCTGTAGTAAATGGAGAGTACATTACTATCGCCGAGTTCGAAGCGGAATTAGCACGTTTCAAAGCCGCCCAAACCGCACTCGGATTAACTTTCACCGACGAAGATGCGAATAAAACCATCCTCGAAGATATGATCGCGCAAGTGTTGTTGAGTCAAGCCGCGCGGAAGGAAAACTTCGCAGTAACCGAAGCAGACCTCCAGTTAAGAATCGATGCGTTGGTGAGTCAGCTTGGCAGTGTGGATGCGCTCACACAGTGGCAGTCTGCACATGGCTATGATGATGTGTCGTTCCGTGTCGCGTTGAAGCGTTCCATCGAAGCAGCATGGATGCGTGACAAAATCATTGCGGCTGTGCCAACCTCCACCGAACAAATCCACTTGCGCCAAATTTTGACCTATAATGAGGCGACGCGCAAACGGCTTTGCAAGAGTTGAGCGCCGGGACTGATTTCGACGAACTCGCTGTGCGCTATGACCCCGTCACTGGCGGTGAGTTGGGTTGGGTTCCGCAAGGATATCTGCTAGACCCCAATGCCGATGCAGCGGTCTTTACCCTACAAACAGGTGAGGTGAGCGGCATCATTGCCACCGAAGCCGGGTTCCATATTTTTAAAGCCATCGAACGTGCTGACCATGTCCTTTCTCCCGATGCTTTGCTTGCCATGCAGGAAAATGCTTTGAAGCAATGGCTTGCCGAACAGCGTGAAAAGGGCGACATTGTCTTTGTACCCTAGCCTACAAATGATTCTTGGAGTGACCCCATGAGCAAATACGATTACGATGACACCCCACCTCCGCCGTCGAGGCTGCCCATGCGGCTCGACTTGTGGGATATGTTGAGCATCCTCACCTTGTTGGTGACGTTGTGCATCGGCGCATATTTTGTAGCTGTGTTTACCACTCCCAATGCATCCTTCAACCTTTTGAACCCCGTCCGCAACCAGCCGCCAACCCCAACCATCACACAGATCCAGCCGCCTGCTACGTGGACGTTCACTCCGCCGGGACCCACAGAGACTGCCACGTTGACGCTGGTTCCGACCTTTACGCTCGAGCCTTCGCCAACAGTGGTTTCGCTGATCACACCATCTGTTACCCCAACCCCCACACGCACGCCAAAAGCGCCGTTCACTGCCACCGTCACTTATATCGACAGCACCATCATCCATGCAGAGGCGGCTTGTAATTGGCAGGGAATTGCCGGAACCATCGTCGATGCAGACAATGCAGACATGCTGGGCATCGCAGTGCGGGTGACAGGCTTTTATAACGGCAAAAGCAAAAACGAATTAACCGTCAGCGGTATCGCACCCGCATATGGAACATCAGGCTTTGAGTTTTTCCTCAGTGCTGTGCCGATCTCCTCTGATGGACAACTGACCATTCAGATCCTAGATCAGGCAGGCTTGCCGCTTTCGGGCAACATTCCGATCAATACCTATGCCGATTGCAGTAAAAATCTGGTATTAGTGAAGTTCAAAAAGAATCCCTAGCCAACAAAAAAAGTCCGCCGAAGCCTCGGCGGACTTTTTTTGTTTATTTCACTTCTGTATTCCAACTGGCGTATTTCGAATTCTTTGCCCGAACTACATCTTCATAAAAGGCTCTTAGCTTTGCAGTGATCGGACCCATCGAGCCGCTGCCGATTGGGCGGTGGTCAATTTTTGTGATTGCCACCACCTGCGCCGCACTGCCCGTGAAGAACATTTCATCTGCGATTAAGACCTCGGTGCGGTCAATCGAGCGTTCTTCCACCGTCAAGCCAAATTCTTTGCGGGCAACTTCCATGATCGAACGGCGGGTAATGCCTTCCAAAATATTATCTGTAATCGGTGGTGTCACGAGCATACCATTGCGCACCATAAAGACATTCATCGCCGAACCTTCTGAAATATGACCATCTGAATTCAGCACCAGGGCTTCGTCGAACCCGGCTCGGTTGGCGTCTGTTTTTGCCAATGCCGAGTTGACGTACGCTCCCGCCACTTTTCCGCGTGCCGGGATGGAGTTATCATCCACACGCCGCCAAGATGAGATAGTGACATGCGCATTCGTATCGTTCGCCACATACTGTTCAAATGGGGAAGTAAAAATGGAAAGCTCGTCACGTAAATTATGCAAGCGCACGCCGATGCCCATATCCGCCTTATAAATGGTCGGACGCAGATACACATCCTGTTGATAATTATCTTTTTTAAGCAAGTCAATGCAAAGCTGAATCAATCCCTCTTCATCGTAGGGGATCTCCATCGCCATCATCCGCCCAGATTCAAGCAAACGCCGAAAATGATCGTACGGACGAAAAAGAAACAGCGATTTTTTTTCCTCGTTCCAATAAGCGCGCATCCCGCTAAAAACTGCTGTTCCATATAAAAAGCCATGCGTGGCAATGTTGATCCTTGCCTCGCTCAAAGGGACGATCTTTCCCTCGAAGAAAGCATGCTTGGTGAGATCCACTTGCACCTCCTCTTTTCTGAGTTGATAAGAATGATTATACCCTTGCGGATATGCCATATATAACCCCATATCCATGCGACCGCTTCGCTTCTCACCGCGCCCGAACCTGCCAGCCATCTACAAGAGTCTCTTGACGCCCAGCCGATTCGCCTCTAAAATCTAATTCGATAACCATCAAAATAAATACACGGAAGTGAACCATGAACGAAATGCTCGATTTTGTAAAAGCCATGTCAGACCCCGTCCGCTTACAGATCGTTGGGTTGTTAGCCCAACAAGAAGCCACGCGAGAAGAGATTGCCGCCCGCTTTAATCTCTCGCCCAAAGATTCTCTCACCCATTTGGGAATGCTGGAGTTTGTTGGTGCGGTGAGCCAAAAGGGAAATGTCTATTCGCTGAACGACGACCGCCTGGCGGTGATGGCGAAGGAAAAGCTATCTGAAACCCGACCCGCTTACGTTCCGGATGAGGCGTTGGACGGAAAATCTAAGAAGGTGCTCAAGGCGCATCTTAATCCCGATGGCAGTATTAAGACCATTCCCGCTCCGCCTAAATTGCAGGTGATTTTGGATTATCTGATCCAGTTCTTTGAGTTTGATAAAGACTATACCGAAAAAGAAGTAAATACCATCATTCGGCGTTTCAATGAAGACACAGCGGGTTTACGGCGTGACCTGATCGAAGCCAATATGCTGGCGCGCATTAGCGACGGCTCGAAGTATTGGCGGGTGAAGCCATGAGTGAAGAGTTGGTTGCTTTTTTCAAAGTCCTCTCGGACGCAAACCGACTCAAGATCATCGGGTTGCTGGCGCAACAACCTTACAGTGTGGAGGAGCTTGCCGCGTTGTTAGGGCTGAAACCATCCACGGTGTCGCATCATCTTTCGAAGCTTTCAAAGGTTGGGCTAGTGAGTGCAAAGGCAGAAAGTTATTACAACGTCTATCAACTTGACCAAAAGGCATTAGAGGAAAAATCACGCAGCGTATTCTCACAGGAAAAAATAACCGCCTCCGTTGCCGATGTGGATGTGGATGCCTACGATAATAAAGTAGTGAAAGATTACGTCCGCAAGGATGGTAGTTTGAAGACCATTCCGGCTCAACGCAAAAAACTGGAGGCTGTGCTGCGCTATGTGGTGAAAGCCTTCAAAGTTGGTAAACGCTACAGTGAGAAGCAGGTCAATGAGATCTTGAGCGCTTACCATGAAGATACGGCTTCGTTACGCCGTGAAATGGTGGGAGCGAAAATCATGCAGCGAGAAGGCGGCGGTGG